>VAWU01000062.1:189385-213105 GCA_005888325.1 Actinomycetota bacterium | reverse complement strand
TGACGATGAGGCGCAGGTAGGCGTCGTGCTTCCAGGACTCCACCACCGCCACCGGCACCGGCCCCAGGCCCTCGATCTCACGCGCCTCGCCCGCCACGGTGTGTCCCCAGTGCCGCATAGTCGACCACGACTCGGATCTCGGCCTTGGGCTTCGAGCGCGTACCGCCACCCCCACCCCCACACACCAGGGTCTCGAGCGCGTCCATCGCATAGGCCTGGTGGGGCTCGCGCCGGCCCTCGGCCCGCGCCCCCTTGAACACGCGGTCGATCTCGGCGTCGAGGCGAGCAGCATCCTCGCCCCCGCGTCGGGGGTGGTGCGGAAGGCACCGCAGAACGCCCCCTCGCCGTCGGTCCAGGTGCGCAGGTGACGCTCGGCGCGGATCGCGGCGTAGCGGGCGCGCTCGTCGGTCACGGCGTGGCGCACCCGCCGGCACTCGTCGCGCAGCTGCTTCGCCGTGTCGCGCCCGGCGCGTTCGAGCAGGCGCGGTTCGTCCGTGGGACTGAGTGCGGCGGCGGAGGCGACCGCCTCGGCCTGGACCTCGGAGATCGTTCCGGCGCGGAACGCCTCGGCGGTGGCGGGCAGCTGTGCCAAGCGTTCGGCCGTCTCCAGCGCCGCCTGTGTGCGCCCCACGCTCGTGCCCGTCTTGTGCGCGATGAAGTGGGCGGCGCTGCGCTCACCGCTCTGGCGCCACACGTTGGACTCCTCCACCCGCTTGGCCACCAACGTGCGCCCCGCCGCCAGCACCCGCTCGCCCTCCGTGATGACTTCCAACAGACGCAGCGCGTCGGAACCGCTGAGACAGCCGGGCTCGAGCGCGGACAGGACGCGCCGCTGCGTCGCCACCGCCGCCTGCAGCTCGTGGAGCACCGACATCGCCTCTCCCGCGGACACCGAGGGAATCGAACAGAGGGATCCCGCCACAGGCGGATCCACTGATTCGCGGGGAAGCGTCGACCTCACGATAGTCGAACAGGTGTTCGATTGCAAGCACTTTCTGCGCGCTCCGGGAGAATTATCGGAAAGAATCTTTCGGAGCGTTCACACCTGTAGCCGGGTGCAGTCGTCGATGGCGGCGAACCGGTAGTGCTTCTTGCGGAGCCCCACCGATGGGCTCGATGAACTTCACGTCGACCTGGAGCCGATTGCCCGGGAGCTGCTCCTCGTAGCGCTTCCAGCGACGATCGTGGCGCTTGTAGCGCTGCGAGGGCGGCAACCGGTTCATGTCGAGCCGCTTGAGGATCGGCCCCACACGCCGGAGGGGCCTATGGCGATGTCGTGGTAGCGGAGCAGGTGCATCGAGATCTGCGGGGCCCGAAGTGTGCAGTGCTGGCGCAGGTAGATGAATTCAGAATTTTCGGAGCTCTCGGAAGATCTACGACACGCGTTCGATGACGGTGGCGTTGGCCTGGCCGCCGCCCTCGCACATCGTCTGGAACCCGAGCCGCCCACCCGTCGCCTCGAGCTGGTTCAGCAGGGTCGTCATGATGCGCACGCCACTCGCGCCGAGAGGGTGCCCGATGGCGATGGCGCCGCCGCGTGCGTTGAACTTCGCCATGTCGGGCACGAACTCGCGCGCCCACATGAGCGCGATCGACGCGAACGCCTCGTTGCACTCGATGGCGTCGAAGTCTTCGGTGCTCAAGCCCGTGCGGGCGAACAGCTTGCGGGTGACCGGGTTGGGCGCCGACAGCGTGACGACCGGGTCCTCCGCCTCGACCGCGAAATGCAGGAGCCGGGCGCGCACCGGCAGGCCGAGTCGTTCGGCCGTCTCGCGGCTCGCGATCAGCATGGCCGCGGCACCGTCGGTCATCTGCGACGAGTTGCCCGCGGTGATGTCGGGGGCGGTTTCGGGCTCCCAGCTCTGGGCGGACGGCAGCGCGGCGAGCGACTCCATCGTTCCGTTGCGCCGGATGCCCTCGTCGGCGCTCAGGACCTCGCCCGTGAGCGCACCGTCCTCATCCTTGATCGGGACGGGCAGGACCTCGTTGGCGAAGTGACCGCTGTCGGTTGCTGCCGCGGCTCGCCGGTGGCTCTCGAGCGCGTACTCGTCCATGTCCTCGCGCGTGATCTTGAACCGGTCGGCGAGCACCTGCGCCTGGCGGAACTGGGCCCACAACCGGCCGTCGATCACCCTCATGAAGTCGGCGCTGAACGGACCGCGGCCGCCGCGCGCGTTCGATGCCAGCGGCGCGTTCGTCATCGACTCGACGCCGCACGCGATCGCGATGTCGTAGATGCCCGCCATGACGCTGGCCGCCACGAAATGGACCGCCTGCTGCGACGACCCGCACTGACGGTCGACGGTGGTGGCCGGCACCCGCCACGGGAGACCCGCCGCGACCCAGGCGTTGCGCGTGACGTTGGTGCCCTGCTCGCCCGACTGGGTGATGCACCCACCGACGACATCGTCGATGACCGCGGGGTCGACATCGTTGCGCTCGAGCAGGTGCTTCAGCGTGTGGCCGAGCAGGTCGGTCGGGTGCCAGTGGGCCAGCGCGCCCTTGCGCTTTCCGAACGCAGTGCGGATCGTGTCGACGATGACGGCTTCGCGAACCTCGGGCATCCCTGACATGGTAGTCAGGCTCGCCTCGCGGGCAGGCCGGTCGGGAAGCGTCAGAGCAGCACCCCTTCGATGTGCAGCAGCCGCTCCTTGCGGTCCACACCGCCCGTGTAGCCACCCAGGCCGCCGCCCGTGCGCAGCACGCGATGGCAGGGCACGACGATCGGGATCGGGTTGTTGCCCAGCGCGTTGCCTGCGGCGCGCGACCCGTTGGGGCTGCCGGCCGCGGCCGCGATCTCGCGGTAGGTCGAGACCCCGCCGAACGGGATCTTGGAGGTGGCACGCAGGACCCTGCGGCCGAAGCCGGAGGTGAGCGACCAGTCGATCGGGATGCGGAAGCCACGACGGTGACCCGCGAAGTACTCGTCGAGGTCGCGGCGGACCCCGGCGAGCCGGGCGGGTGCTTCGAGGACCCGGGGCGAGAGCCTCGCGGCCAGGTCGTCGAGCACGGCGTCGTGGCGTTCGTCCGAGTAGGCGAGTCGCACCAGGCCCGTCGGCGTCACCGCGACCAACAGGGGCCCGAAGGGCGAGTCGACGGTCGCGTACGCCACGTCGAGCAGGCCGTCGGCCGTGGCCCGGTCGACGAACGGGCCGGTGTCGGCGTTCGGGACGTTCCGGCCGGCGCGCAGCCGGGCGACGAGTTCGTTCATGCGCTCCATTCCTCCATATCCGTTGATCGCAACTTCTTCACGCCTTCGTGCACGTTGCGGCGGGCGGCTTCCTCCGAGCAGCCGAGCACGGTGCCGATGTCGGCGTGGGGCAGGTCGTTCACACGGCATCCCGCTGCATCGGTGGCAGCGCCCGCACCGCGGCCCACAGCGCGGGATCGCGATCGGTGACCTCCTTCGTCGGTCGCTCGGGCACGCTCCCGGTGGGCGTCGCGCGCCGCGCCCGGGCGCGGTGCGAGTCGATCGCCTTCCGGTGCGCGATCGTCAGCACCCAGGCACGCAGGTTGGTGCGGTGGCGCAGACGCGGATAGGCCCGCAGCGCCGACAGGAACGTCTCCTGGAAGCAGTCGTCGGCGTCGTCCCGCCCGACCGCGGCGACCAGAAAGCGCTGGACGTGGGGCGCGTGCGCATCGAGGATCCGCTGGAACGGCGGCAGGCTCATGCCCTCTTCAACGGCGCGCGACCGAGATTCGTGAGGTCAACCCGCGAGCCAGGACCAGATCGAGCGGTCGAGTCGCAGATGCGCGTGCACAGTACCCGCGCGGGGGTGCCCCGGCGCCCTCCCCGGTTACCGTATGGCCATCGTCGTGCCCACATTCCGTCGCCCGGCGTCCCCGCCCGCTCCGCCCGCCGAGACGCGACGCGCCCGGCTCGGCGTGCGCCGGCGCAACCGGCTCCTCCTCGCGCTGACATTGGCACCGCTCCTCGTGTCGGCTGTCGCGTTGCTCGTCGGGGTCGGGCGCGCGTACACGGCGTACGGAGACCAGGCCACGATCGAGATGCACGCTCGCGACGTCGGACACCACCCGGTGCTCATCGGACTCTTCTCGCGCGACCACTGGTCGCACCCGGGCCCCGCGCTGTTCTACCTGCTGGCGGTGCCCTACCGGCTCGCCGCGGGCTCCTCGATCGGGCTGCCCCTGGGGGCGCTGGCGATCAACGGCGCCTCGATCGCGGGGATGGCGCTGGTGGCGAAGCGCCGGCAGGGGACGGCCCTGATGCTCTGCACGCTCGTAGGGTGCGCGCTCGTCATGCGCGCCTTCGGCGCCGACTTCCTGCACGACGTCTGGAACCCGTACATCCCCGTGCTGCCGTTCGGCCTGCTGCTCTTCCTCACCTGGGCGATGACCTGCGGCGAGCGATGGGCGTTGCCGTTGGCCGCCGGCGTGGCCTCGTTCTGTGCGCAGACCCACGTCGGGTACGTGCCGATGGTCTTCCCGTTGCTGGCGTGGGGGGGTGCGTGGCTGCTCGTGCTCGGCCGTCACGGCGGCGCCGGCGGAGGACCGAGCTTGGCGCGGGTGGGCCTCGTCACGGCCGGCGTGCTCGCCGTCATGTGGGCGCCGCCGCTCGTCGAGCAGACCCTGCATTCGCCCGGCAACCTCGACCGCGTCTACCAGTACTTCCGCGAGCCGCCGGGTCGTCGCGCCACCCACAACCTGGTGGACGGCTACCGCGTCGTCGCCGGCCAGTTCGGCGTCACGCCCGAGTGGCTGACGGGGGCCGACCGGCCCAACCCGGCCAACTCCGAGCCGCGCGTGCTCGACTCACCGCCGCTTCCGGTGCTGCTCGTCCCGCTCGGCGTCGCCGCGTTCGTGCTGTGGCGCCGGCGGATCTCCGACGCGCGGCGGTTGCTCGCCACGCTCGCCGTGGCCGCCGCGCTCGGCGTGGTGTCCGTCGCGCGCGTCATCGGGCCCGTGTATGCCTACCGCGTCCGGTGGACGTGGATGCTGGCGATGACGTCGTTCGTCGTCGTGGCGTGGGCCGCGTGGGTGGCGGTCTTCGACCGGAGGCCGAGTGTGACGGTCTTCGACCGGAGGCCGAGTGTGACGGTCTTCGACCGGAGGGCGAATGTGGCGGCCCGTTGGTGCGTCCCGGTGGCGGTGTCGACGCTGGTCGTCCTCGCCACGGTGAGCTCGGTCGGCGCGGCGCGCGCCGGCACTCCCCAGCAACCCGAGGAGTCGTTCGTGGCGGCGCTCGGGCCGCGCGTCTTCGCACGCCTGCCGAGAGGCGACGGCGACGTCACCCTCCGCGCCACCTCGTTCGGGGCCAGCTTCTTCCTGTCCGGGCTCGTGTTGAACCTCGAGCGCCGGGGCGTCGCGGCGCGCGTCGACAAGTCGGAGGGCTGGATCTACGGCGAGCACCGCGTTCACAGGACGGGACGGGTGCGCGCCGACCTCTGGGTGGTGACCGACCTCAACGTCGAGGTCTTCATGCGGCGGGCCGATCTGCGGCTGCTCGCCTATCACGGCACCCTCGGGATGCCTGAGCGGGCGCGGGTGCTCGCGCGCCTGGCCGCGGCGGACGCCGCTCATGGAGCCGGCCGCCTCACCGACAGGGGCTGGCTGCAGCTGCGGATCCCGCTGCAGACCCGCCTGGGCTCCGCGGTTGCGGTGTTCGAGACCCGGCCCGCGACCTGAAGGCGGGTCGGCTCAGCGCCGCAGGGCGCCCGGCTCGTCGAGCCAGCGGTTGAGGGCGGCGGTGCGCGCGTTGCGGCACAGCAGGACGTGCTCGACGGTGCGCCGCACGCGGCGCTGCTGGCCGGCAGTGACGACCACCTGCCGGAGGAGGTAGTCGGCGGCGTCGCCGTGGTCGGCCTCGGCGTACGCGTGCACGCGGAAGTTCTCGACCTCGATGCCGTAGTGGTCGCGCATGCCCTCGTACATCATGAGGGCGTAGTTGGTGGAGGCCGCGAAGCGCTCCCCGGCCCACCCGAAGGCGGCCAGCCCCTCCTCGTAGGAGCGCCGCATGTAGTAGAGGGTGGTGTACACCGCGCCGACCGTCTCGGCCATCGGCCGGTAGGTGAGCAGCTCCTCGTCGGTGACGCCGAGCTCGTGGGCCCAGTCGACCTTCATGTCGACGTGGTTGTGGTCGCCCGTGAAGCCGGTCTCGTCCGCGAGGTTCTGCAGCCAGTGGTGGAAGTGCTCGCTCGCCTCCATCTGCAGCGCCTCGGTGTCGGGCGCGTTGGAGACGATCGAGCCGAACTCCTTGGTGTAGTGGACGCCGAGGAAGTAGTACTCCTTCGCCAGGCGCTTGAGCAGCTCGAGCGACAGGGTCCCGTCCGCCACCCGCTCCCAGACCACGTTCTTCTCGGTGGCGATCTCGGCCTGCAGGGCCTCGAGCCCGGCCATGAACTCGTCGACGGGGAGCGCGCCCTCCGTCTCCGACGACCCCCCCTTGCGGATGTCCTTGAACTCTCGCTGCTGCTCGCTCATGGAGGGCGAGTGTAGACTTCGATGACACAGGCGTCAGCTTCAGGATCCACCGAAGCGGCTGCATGGGAGCGATCCCGAAGGGGGTCAGGTTATGGACGTCGATCTGGTCGAACTGGCAGGTCACCGAGGTCGCCTCGCGGTCGATGTCACCGTCGACCCGGTCACCGCGGAGGTCATCCGGGGCGCGATGGAGACCGTGTGCTGGGAGATGGCCACCTACGTCTCGCGCACCGCCACCACGCCGATCCTCAACCAGTCGAACGAGCGCAACGCCACCATCATCGACGCCAAGGGTCGCCTCGCCGCGCTGTCGGTCGGCATCCCCCAGTTCATGCTCACCTCGACGCTGCCGGTGCGCTTCGCGCTCGAGTTCCTCGGCGCCGACGAGTTCCGCCCGGGCGACGTCTTCGTCGCCAACGACCCGTACCACGGCGGCGGACACCTGCCCGACTACAACGTCTTCGCACCCGTCCACGTCGACGGGAAGCTGGTGCTCGTGGCGAGCATCCAGTGCCACCACGGCGACACGGGCGGCGCGGTGCCCGGTGGCTACAACGTGACCGCCGCCGACATCTGGGGTGAGGGTGTGCGGTGGCCGGTCGTGAAGGTGATCGACCGGGGCGTCGAGCGGCGCGACGTGCTCTACGCGCTGCAGGTCAACAACCGCCAGCCGGGTTACGTCGGCGACCTCCGGGCGCAGGTGGGCGCCGCGCAGATGGCGGTGCGACGCCTCGGCGAGATCCTCGAGCATTACGGCGCGGGTGCGGTCGAGGAGTCGGTCGACTTCATGATCGACTACGCGGAACGACGCTTCCGCGAAGAGGTGGCCGCCTGGCCCGACGGCGTCTACGAGGCCGACGCCTACGTCGACCACGATCCCCTCGGCCACCCCGACATCCACATCCACGTGAAGATCACGGTCGACGGCGATCGCCTGAAGATCGACTACGCGGGCTCCGACATGCGCACCGAGATCCAGGCGTGGTCGACGTTCGGCAACACGCGTGGCTACACCGTGGCGCAGATCGCCTCGATGATGGACCCGAACATCCCCAAGAACGAGGGGTTCTTCGATTCCATCGAGCTCAACGTGCCGCCCGGCTGCGTGCTGAACCCACCGGCGGGCAAGCCGGTGAGCGCCGGCACCCATCACCCGGGCGCGGACATCGGCGAGGTCATCGCGCTCGCGTTCCAATACGTGATGCCCGACAAGGCCGTGCCCCAGACCTACAAGACCGGCATCCCCACCACGATCGCCGGCACCGACCCGCGCACCGGGCGCCCGTTCGTCGACCCGTCCACCGAGGTCTACGCGGGCTGGTGCAACGCGGCCAAGGGGATGGATGCCTGGGGTGCCCAGGCGGCCAGCTTCGGCAACCTCTGGAAGGCGACGGCCGAGATCAACGAGAGCCTCTTCCCGCACATCCAATGGGAGCGCGACTACCGCACCGACTCCGGCGGGCCCGGCCAGTGGCGCGGCCTGTGCGGCAGCCACTGGGTGAAGGAGGTGCGCGTGCCCGCCAAGGTCTACACCTACGTCGTCGGCATGAAGTACCCGATGCCGGGCATCGCGGGCGGCAAGCCGGGCGCGCCGAACCAGCTGGTGATCCGGGCCAACCGCGACGACCGCTACGTCGTCCAGCACACCGCCAACTGGGTGCCGATGGAGGCGGGCGACACGATCGTCTACGACTACGGCGGCGGCGGCGGCTGGGGCGATCCCCTCGACCGCGACCCGCAGGCTGTGCTCGACGACGTGCTCGACGAGTACGTGAGCGCTGGTGGCGCCGAGCGCGACTACGGGGTGGTGCTGACCGGCTCGCTCGACGACCTCACGCTCGAGGTCGACGGGGCCGCGACCGAGCAGCTACGGGCGTCGCGCCGACCCGGGTGACCGGCCCGGCCGGGTACCGCGTCGGGATCGACGTCGGCGGCACGTTCACCGACCTCATCTGCGTCACGCCGGACGGCGAGGTCCTGCTCGACAAGACCCCGACCACCCCCGACGACCAGTCGGTCGGGGTGATGCAGGGCATTGCCCTCCTCGCGCAACGGGCACAGCTGTCCACGGCCGACTTCTGCGCCCGCATCGACGCCCTCGTCCACGGCACCACCATCGCGGACAACACCATGATCGAGATGAAGGGCGCGAGCACCGGGCTCCTCGTCACCCGCGGTCACCGCGACGAGATCGAGATGCGCCGGGTGCACAAGGAGGAGATCTGGGACCCGTCGTATCCCGCTCCCCTGCCGATCGCCCGCCGGCGGGCGCGCATTCCCATCCCCGAGCGGGTCGACTTCGAGGGCCGCGTCGTCCTTCCCCTCGACGAGAACGCGGTGCGCAAGGGCGTGCGGCGCCTGCGGCAGCTGGGCTGCACGTCGATCGCGGTGCTGTTCATGCACAGCTTCACCAACCCCTCCCATGAGCTGCGGGCGCGCGAGCTCGTGCTCGAGGAGTTCCCCGACGTCGAGCACATCTCCCTGTCACACGAGGTGCTGCCGCGTGCGCCCGAGTTCGAGCGGACGTCGACCACGCTCGTCAACGCGTACGTCGCCCCGCGGATCGCGCACTACACACGCCACCTCACCGACGAGCTGCGAGCCGCGGGCTACGCAGGGCAGATGCTGATCATGCAGTCGACCGGCGGGGTCATGCCGCCCGACTACGTCGCCCGCAAGGCGGTGTCGCTCCTCGGCTCGGGGCCGACCGGTGGCGTGATGGGCGCGGCGGTCGCCGCGGGTCGCAGCGGCGTCCGCGACTTCGTGGCCGTCGACATGGGCGGCACCTCGTACGACGTCTGCCTGGTGCGGGGCGGCGCCCCCGAGATCAAGACCGACTGGAACTGGCGCTACCGGTACTACATCGGGCTGCCGATGGTCGACGTGCAGAGCGTGGGCGCGGGCGGCGGGTCGATCGCCTCTGTGCGCCAGGGCGCGCTCCTCGTCGGGCCCGAGAGCGCAGGCGCCCAGCCCGGTCCCGCGTGCTATGGCCGCGGCGGAGCCCGTGCGACCGTCACCGACGCCGACGCGCTGCTCGGTTACCTGCCGGTCGAGGGCTTCGCCGGTGGGCGCATGACCCTCGACGTCGATGCGTCGCGCGCCGCGATCACCCGCGACGTCGGGAAGCCGCTCGGGCTCGACGTGATCGACGCGGCCTGGGGCATCGAGCGCATCGTCAACGCCAACATGGCCAACGCGGTACGCCGCGTGCTCTCGACCCACGGCGCCGACCCCCGCACGATGGCGATGATCGCGTACGGGGGCAACGGTGCGGTGCACGCGTGGGCCCAGGCCGTGGAGCTCGGGATCCGGCGCATCCTGGTGCCCAAATCCGCACCTGCGTTCTCCGCCCTCGGCCTGCTCGTCGCCGACTACCTCATCGACCTCCAGCGCGCGTACGTCGTTCCGCTGTCACAGGTCGACGTGGCGCGCGTGCGGACGCTGATGAGCGAGATGCTCGACGAGGCCGACAAGGAGCTCGAGCCGGCCAACCTCGGCGAAGGCCACGTGCAGACGCAACTGTTCGCGCAGATGTGCTACCCCGGCCAGAACTTCGACATGAGCGTGCCCGTGCCCGAGGGGACATCGCTCGGCGACGGCGGGCTGCTCGACCTCGCGGGCCGCTTCCACGATCAGCACGCGTCGGATCGGGGCTTCTCGTTCCCCAACCAGCAGCCCCTCCTGCGCGGCGTGCGGCTCGTCGCGAGCGGCAGCACGCCGAAGCCCGACGCGCTGGCGCGCACGGGCTCGACGGTCGACGCGTCACAGGCGCGCAAGGGCAGTCGAGGGGTCTGGTTCGGCACCGAGTTCGTCGACTCACCCGTGTACGACGGGGTCGCGCTGGGTCCCGGCGCGACCGTCGAGGGACCGGCGATCATCGAGGAGCCGTTCACCGTCGTCGTCCTCGCTCCCGGCAACGTCGCCCGCCTCGACCAGCACGGCAACTACGACATCTCCCTCTAGGAGCCGCGTTCTTGTCGTAGAAGCGAGGTAACGGCTAGCCCTTGACGTAGGCGAGCTTCTCGGCCAGCTTGCCGTCGCGCACCCGGAGGATGTCGACGCCGCGCAGATGGCGCGGCTCGCCGTTCTCCTCCCAGGTGTAGCGCCAGCGCACGACGCAACGATCGCCCACCGCGAACTGCTCCTCCGCCGCGAAGTTCGCGGTGGGGGTGGACGCGAAGAAGCCCTCCCAGACCGTTCGGACGGATGCCTGGCCGTCGAAGTGGTCGCCGTCGGGCGGTGACGTGCTCTCGAACACGCAGTCGTCGGTCATCGACGCCATCACCGCGTCGACGTCGTGGCGGTTGAACGCCTCGTTGAAGCGGTCGACGGCGTCGAGCGTGGATCGGGTCTCCTGATCGATCATCTCGTCCATCATGCCCCCTTGGTAGCTTGCCCGTATGGGAGGGATGGCCGGTCCGTACGCCGCCGCCGCGGTTCTGCTGGCCGTCGGCGGCGTGATGAAGTGGCGGCGACCCGGTCCCACGGCCAACGCGCTCGGCGCGGTCGGACTGCCGGCCTCGGTCGGGTTCGTTCGCACCTTCGGGGCGATCGAGGTCGTCGTCGCCGTCGGCGCCCTCACCAGCGGCCACCCGGTGTTCGCGCTCCTCGTCGGCGTGTCCTACCTCGCCTTCGCCGCCTTCGTGCTGCTCGCCCTCGCGCGGGGCGGGGCGGTCAGCTCCTGCGGATGCTTCGGCGAGCCCGACACGCCCGCGACTCCGGTCCATGTGGTGCTCGACGTGGCTGCCGCGGCAGTCGCCTTCGGGGTGGCGGCCGGCGGCGGGAGCGACTGGCGCGGTTTCCTGGGCGACCAGCCCCTCGGCGGTGCACCGTTCATCGTGCTGACCGCCACGTGCACCTACCTCGGCTACCTGGCGTTGACCGTCCTGCCCAGGACGGCGCGGAGGGCGACGTGACCGCGCTGATCGTCATCGAAGGCGTGGCGCTCCTCCTCCTCGCCCTCCTCGTGGTCGGGCTGCTCAGGAGCCATGCCGAGATCCTCCGCGCCCTCCACCGGCTCGGCGTCGATGTCGAAGGTGGGGGCCAGATCGCGGATGAGCTCCGGGTCGAGCCCCGTGTCGTCCGACCGCGCGCCGGCGCCGACGCCGCGTTCGACGTGGTGGGAACCACCCCGGACGGCGAGGCAATCGCCGTCCGCGTCGTCGGCGCGCCGCACGACACGCTGATCGCCTTCCTTTCGAGCGGGTGCATCACCTGTCACGGCTTCTGGGACGCGTTCCCTGAGACCGCGAGGCTCTCGCTACCGGAACAGACGCGGTTGGTGATCGCGACGCAGGGGCCCGAGGCGGAGAGCGCGGCCAGGGTGCTGGCCCTCGCCCCGCCCGACGTGCCCGTCGTGATGTCGACCGCGGCGTGGGCGGGCTACGGCGTGCCCGGCGCGCCCTACTTCATCCACGTGCGCGGGGCATCGGGACGGGTGCTCGGCGAGTGCGCCGCGAGCACGTGGGCCCAGGTGGCCTCGCGGTTGCAAACGGCCGTCGACGACGGCCCCACGGTGTCGGCCGCGGCCGACGCCACCCGCGAGGCGCGCGCCGACCGCGAGCTCTTCGCGGCGGGCATCACGCCGGATCACCCGAGCGTGTACCCGCACCCGCCGACCGACACCTGACTCGTCCACACGAGTCCACACGATGGGCAGACTCCGTGCTGCAGACCGTCGAGATGGCAGGCCGAGCGCTCAGGCCGCGTCGCCCTCCGCGGCGACCGCGACCGGCACCCGCGCCGGCCGCGGCTGGGCCGGCGAGCACGCGCGGGTGATGGCCCACGCGACGCCGACGTCGAGCGCGACGGTGAGCAACGCCATCCCCACCTTGGCCGCGCCGGCGAAGTTGTCGAGGATCACGCCGCCGACGGGCGTCACGAGGAAGCACATCCCGATCGACACGCCGATGAGCGGCCCGCGCAGCGCCCGTGGGCCGGCAGCCGCGAGCAGCACGACGCACCACGTCAGATACCACGGGAACAGGGTCGTGCCGAGGATCGCGAAGACGGCCAGCGCGATGCCGAGAGCGCGCACGCCACCCAACGCCGCGCTCCGCCAGAACAACAGCACGCCCGCACCGATCGTGGCCAGCAGCCCCAGCGCGCGCGTCACACCGATGGCGGTGTCGGTGTCGATCCCCGAGAACGACCCGAGCAGGTAACCCAGCGCGTTGACCGGCGCCATGAACCCGTTGGCGCGTGACGGGATGCCGAGCGCGGCGACCCACGCCCAACTCAGCCCGGAGAACCACGTCGTCAGGGCGAGGGTACCCAGGCCGATGGCACCCGCGCCGGCGACCGGCAGGAGGCGCCGGCGCACCGGTACGTCCCGGCCCGCCCACTCCCAACCGAGCAGGAGCACGCCGCCGGCGGCGGGCAGCTTCACACCGGTCGCCAACCCGCACAGCACGATGCCCGTGACCCGCCGCCCCGACAGCCCGACCGCGAGACCGGCCACCAACAGGCCCAGCATGATGCCGTCGTTGTGGGTCCCGCCGACGATGTTGAGCATGATCAACGGGTTCAGGGCGGCGAGGGCCAGCGCGTCACCGGGGTCGTGGCCCAGGCGCCTGGCCAGCGACGGCAGCGCGAGCGCCATGAGGACGACGCCGGCGACCGCCGCCAGGCGCATGGCGATCACCGACGGGTTCATGCGGTGTCCCGCGAGCGCGACCGCGACGGCCCCGATGCGCAGCGCGAGCGGCCCGTACGGCGATCGCGTGTGGCGCCACGCCGGGTGCACCGCGTCGTACGGGTCGGAGTCGCCGAGCGCGGCAGGCGAGTTGTGGTTCGGGTCGAGCCCACGCGCGATGAGCTCGCCGTTCGCGTTGTAGGAATACGCGTCGCGCCCGAGCAGCGGCGGCGCGGCCAGCAGGGGCAGGCACCACACACCGAAGATGGCGATGACGACGGCGGGGCGCACGCCACCGCGCCGAACGGCCCGACAGATGCGTACCCAGGCCCAGCAGAGCACCGCGATGCCGCCGAAGAACCCGACGAGGCACACCCACTTACGCAGGTCACCGCCCTGGGAGATCAGCGGGACGCTGATCGGCCAGTCGAGGAGGCGCCGGCCCCGGAAGATGGTGTCCCGGTGCGTCGCGGTCGCCGCGACAACGAGCAATGCGAGGGCACCGTGGACCGCGGGCGCCAGCAGCTCGCGTCGCGCCTCGGCCCACGGACGGGGCGACGCGTCCGCTCCCGGGTCGCCACCGCGGGCGACGAAGGTGGTGAATGCCGCGTCGACTCGACGCGCCCATCGTGTCGGGGCGCTGCGAAAGCCGGCTGGAGGGGACGTGCGCATCGCTAGGGGTGACCGGGCTGACGCGACGTCGGCCAGCGGCGAGTCATTGTGGTACCCGCCCGGGACCGATTCAAGGCACCCCGCGGCGTGGGTGCCAGTCTCCGCGTCCCTGGCCCGCGAGCTGAGCTCGCGCTCAACCCCTCGGCAACCCGAGCAGGCGCTCGGCGATGATCGTGCGCTGCACCTCGGATGTGCCGCCGGCGATGCTGGCCGCCTTGCTCCACAGCCATTGGCGCTGCCACCTGCCCGTGAGCGGCGCCGACGGTCCGACCACGTCGAGCGCCGACTCCGACAGGTGTTGGGTCATGTCGGTCCAGGCCAGCTTGACCCAGCTCGACTCGGGCCCCGGCTCGTGACCGCGCGCCAGGCGAGAAAGCGTCCGCCAGTTGTGCAGGCGCAGGACGCGCAGCTCGACGAAGGCCTGGACGAGCTCGTCGCTCACCTTGGGGTCGTCGAGCAGACCGGCGCGCGCTGCGTCCGAGTACAGCTCGGCCAGGTACACCTCGTGCACCACCTGCTCCTTGAACGGGAAGCTCGTTCCCCGCTCGTGGGCGAGGGTCGTGTTGGCCACGGCCCAGCCGTTGTTCTCATCGCCGACGAGGTGGTCGTGCGGTACGAACACGTCGTCCAGGAAGACCTCGTTGAACTCGGCCTCGCCGGTGATCTGCACGAGGGGCCGGATGTCGACACCGTCGGCCTCCATGTCGACCACGAGATAGGAGAT
Source organism: Actinomycetota bacterium (assembly GCA_005888325.1). Classification (NCBI taxonomy): domain Bacteria; kingdom Bacillati; phylum Actinomycetota; species Actinomycetota bacterium. Next base: position 198,634 of record VAWU01000062.1, on the reverse strand, counting down.
GCCGCGATGCCTCGCGGCGTGCGGGTCGGTGCGAGCGAGACAGATGCCCCACCGCGCGAACTGCGCATACGACGTCCAGACCTTCTGGCCCGAGACCGACCAACCCCCGTCGACCGGCGTGGCGCGGGTCGTCAGCGACGCCAGGTCGCTCCCCGCGTCGGGCTCGCTGAAGAGCTGACACCAGATCTCGTCCGCGCGCAGCAGCGGTGCCAGCCAGCGCCGCTTCTGCTCGTCGGTGCCGTGGGCGAGAAGCGTGGGCCCGGCCAGGTTCACCCCCACCCGGTTGACGAGCTGGGGCGCACGCGCCCGGGAGTACTCGGCGTTGAAGAGCGCGACCTGCACCGGCGACGCGCCACGACCGCCGTACTCCGACGGCCAGTGGATGCCCACCCACCGCGCGTCGGCGAGCGTCGCCTGCCACTGCCGTCCCCACGCGACCTCGGCCTCGTCGGAGGCGAAAGCGGGGGGCTGCTCGAGATGGGCGGCCAGCCAGGCGCGGATCTCCGTGGCGAACGCCTGCTCGTCGGCCGTGAAGGACAGGTCCATCAGAGCGCGGCTGGCAGTGCGGTCACAGGTCCCAGAACCGGGTACGCCCGGCGGCTTCGAAGCGCTTGCGCAACGCGGCCTCGTCGTCGGGTGCGAAGCGACGGTACGCGTCGGCGCCCCGCTCGCGCACCCACAGGTCGTCGGCGCCGACGCGGTCGCCCCGGAACTTCTCGTGCACGAGCGTGCGCTTCAGCACCTTGTTGGTGGCGGTCTGCGGCAACACCCGACCGACGCGGACGTAACGCGGCCGCCACTTCGGCCCCAGGTCGGGCTGACCGTCGACGAAGCGCGCGAACGCGACGGGGTCGAACACCGCTCCGTCGCGTAGGACCAGCGCGACCATCACCTGGTCGCCGGCCTGCTCGTCGGGAACTCCGTACACCGCGGCCACGACCACGTCGGGGTGGCGGGCGACCGCCGCCTCGATGGGCCCGGCAGGGAAGTTCTCGCCGTCGACGCGGATCCACTCGGCCGTTCGTCCCGCGAAGTAGAGGTTGCGACGGTCGTCGAGGTAGCCGAGGTCGCCGCTCCAGTACCAGCCGTTGCGCGTGCTCCTGGCATTGGCCTCGTCGTTGTTGTAATAGCCCTCGAACGGCCCTGCACCCGCGGTGTTCACGATCTCGCCGACGCACTCCTCTGCATTGAGGAGCGCTCCATCGCCATCGAAGCGCGCGGGCGCGCGCTCGTTGCCGTCGTCGTCGACGACCTTCACCGAAGTGCCCGCGACGCCGAGCGCGCCCGGCGGCGGGTTGTCCGTGCGGTTCACCGCGATGCCCCCCTCGGTCGCGCCGAAGGCGTCGATCACCTGGACGCCGAAGCGCCGCGCGAACCCGTCGACGACCTGCGGCGAGCCCTCGTTGCCGAACGCGACGCGCAGCGGGTTGTCGGCATCGTCGGGACGCGCGGGTGTTGCGAGCACGTACGAGAGCGGCTTGCCGGTGTAGTTGAACCAGGTGGCACCGTAGTGACGCACGTCGGCCAGCCAGCCCGACGCGGTGAAGCGCCGAGCCAGCCCGATCGACGCTCCGTAGACGATCGACGGCGCCCACCCGACCATGACCGCGTTGGAGTGGAACAACGGCATCGCGACGTACCCCACGTCGTCGGGCCCGATGTCCATGATGATCCCCATGCGGTTGCCGGTGACCAGGATGCGGCGCTGCGAGCAACGCACGGCCTTCGGCGCGTCGGACGTGCCCGACGTGAAGATGAGCGCCCAGAGGCTGTCGACGTCGGGTGCGAGGCCCGGATCGTCGCCGCCCACGGCTGCCAGCGCGGGCTCGAGCGGATCACCGATCGAGAGTGGGGGGTCTTCGTCATCCGCGAAGCGGCCGGACACGAGCACCCGGCCGTCACCCCACGCGAGACGGTCCACGACGGGCTCGAGCAGCTGCTGGTGGCGGGGCTCGGTGACGATCAGCCCGACGTCGGTGTGCACGAGGTCGCGCAGGAGCTGCTCACCCCGCCGGGTGTGGTTGAGTCCGACGACCGTCGCACCTGCGAGCCCGGCCCCGCCGAGGGCGAAGAGGTAGTCCGGGGTGTTGTCGAGCAACACCGCGACGTGGAACGGCCGGCCCTCGACCCGGCGGGCGAGGAACAGCTGCGCCCAGCGGCACGACTCGACGAGGTACTCGGCGTGGGTCCACATCTGGTCACCGAAGCGCACTGCCGGCCGATGTCCGATCTGTGGATCGGACGCGTTGCGTCGCAGGAGCGCGGCTGCGTTCGCGGCGGGCAGCGGTGCCTCCCCGGGCGCCGGGATGTTCGAACCTGACACGGCCGTCACGCTAGCGGCCGGCGCCGAGATCACCGCTCGACACCGTGCCCGCCCCCGTCCCCCACGCGCGGGCATGCGTCGTAGGCCGCGTCGACGCGCGCCGGTGCCCAGATGCCGTCGTGCAGGACAACCCGGTAGTCGAGGCGGGGCGCGGGATCGCTCGTGCGACGGTCGCTCGCCACGCCGCAGTCTGCACGCGCCCGAACCCCGCGCGCGGCGCCCGAAGGTACGCTGACCCGCGTGTCAGGTGTCGACCCGTTCGCGGAGACCGAGGACCAGGCGACGCTGCGCAAGTTCGCGCGCGAGGTGGCCGAGCGCGAGCTGGCGCCACGTGCTCAGCACTGGGACGAGACCGAGGAGTTCCCGCAGGCGTCGTGGGACGCGTTGAAGCAGGCGGCTCTTTTCGGGATCACCGTCGGCGAGGAGTGGGGCGGGGCGGGCCTGGGAGACGTCGAGGCCGCGATCGTGCTCGAGGAGCTCGCCCGGGCCGACGTGTCGAGTGCGATCCTCGCCCAGCTCATCTTCAACGGACCACCGCGCGCGATCGAGCACCTGGGTTCGCCTGCCCTCCGCGACAAATGGCTGCCGCTGGCCGCGTCGGGCGAGGGCCTGTTCTGCATCGGCATCACCGAGCCGGGTTCGGCCGCCAACCTCATGCGCGCCAGCCTCGTCGACGACGGCCACGGTGGATGGAAGCTCAGCGCCTACAAGAACTACGTGACCGGCGGTCACCACGCGGCCGCGTGCCTCGTGTGGACGCGGTTCCCCGGCGGCGACGGCGCCAAGGGCATCGGCGCGGTCGTCGTCGACCTCACCGCGCCCGGTGTGTCGGTCACCAGCATCCACAAGAAGATGGGCCTGCGCGGATGCGCGGAGGCAGAGCTGGCATTCGACGAGGTGGCCGTCACCCCCGACGACGTGCTGCTCGTCGGCGAGCCCGGGAGCAGCGAAGCGTTCAAGGTCCTGCTCTCGCACCTCAACCACGAGCGATGCGGCAACGCCGCCATGTGCCTCGGCGCCGCGCAGGGCGCGCTGGAGCACGCCATCCGCTACATGAACGAGCGCGTCGTCGGGGGACGCGCGCTCGCCGACCTCCAGGGCCTGCAGTGGAAGATCGCCGACATGGCGATGCAGCTCGAGGGCGCCCGCCTGTTGCTCTACCGGGCGGTCGCGCTGGCCGGTCCCCACGGCACGCCCCCGGCGCTCGAGACGGCGATGGCGAAGGCGGCGTCGAACCTGGCCGCCAAGGTCGTCTGCGACGAGGCGATCCAACTGCTCGGCGGCTACGGCTACAGCCGCGAGTACCCGGTCGAGCGGATGTACCGCGACATCCGCGGTCTGTGCATCGGTGCGGGCACGGTCGAGGTGCAGCGCAACTACATCGGCGCCAACCTGTTGCGCGGCCGCACGCCGGCGGGCGGTGTGTGGCGCAACCCCCTGACGTAACGCGGGGATCGTGCTCCGCCCCACGCTGACCCACCGGCGCGCCGCCGACTATCGCCGGCCCGGGGGCCCGTGGGACGGTCCGACGCTCGACGGGCTGCGTTGGGCGCAGCGCGACCCGGTGCCCGCTCGGGTGGCCGCGCTCGCCGGCGCGCTGCGCGCCGGAGGAGCGAGGCGCGGCGACGTCGTCGCCTGGCAGCTGCCGAACGGAGAGGAAGCGCGACTCCTGTATCTCGCGTGCTGGCGCCTCGGAGCCACGGCCGCGCCCCTCCACGCCCTCGCCGGCCGGGCCGACGTCGAACGCGCGCTGGAAACCCTGAGCCCACGCGTGACGATCACCGACGGGTCGGAGGTCGAGCGGCTGCTCGCTACCGGCGCCCAGCCCGTGCACGAGCCCGCGGCCCGGCCCGGCGACGTCGCCGTCGTGCTCTTTACCTCGGGCTCGACGGGGACGCCGAAGGCCGCCCTCCACACGCACCGCGGGCTCGCGTGGAAGGCGCGTTTGATGACATCGGTCCACGGGCTCGGGCCCGACGACGCCGTGCTGATGCCGGCGCCGCTCGCGCACATCTCCGGCCTGCTCAACGGATGCCTCCTGCCCCGCGCGGCCCGCATGCGCGCGGTGTTCATGGCGCGGTGGGACCCCGAACACGCGCTGCGCCTCATCGAGCGCGAGCGCATCACGTTCATGATCGGGCCGCCCACCTTCTTCGTCGACCTGATGGCCCATTCGGGGTTCGCGCGCGACCGCGTGGCGTCGCTCCGGCTCATCTCGAGCGGTGGCGCGGGGGTGACATCCGCGTTCGTCGACGAGGCCACCGATGCGTTCGACTGCACGGTCAAGCGCACGTACGGCTCGACCGAAGCGCCCACCGTCACCACCAGCCACCGCGGCGACCCCCCGGAACGCGCCCGTGCCACGGACGGCCGCGCCACCGGCGACGTCGAGCTGCGCGTCGACCGCGGCTCCGGAGAGCTGCTCCTCCGGGGCCCGGAGCTGTTCGTCGGCTACATCGACGTCGAGCAGACGCTCGCGGCCCACACGCGCGGGGGCTGGTTCCGCACCGGCGACCTCGCGTCCATCGACGACGGCTGGCTCACGGTCGTGGGCCGGGTGAAGGACGTGATCATCCGCGGCGGCGAGAACATCGCCGCGGCCGAGGTGGAGTCGGTGCTCGAGGCGCACCCCGCGGTGCGCCAGGCGGTGGCCGTCGGCCGTCCCGACGCCCGCCTCGGCGAACGCGTCGTCGCCTTCGTCGTGACGTCCGCGCCGTTCGACCTCACCGAGTGCCGGACCTGGTTCGCCGCTCGCGGCGTCACGAAGTTCAAGTGGCCCGAGGAGATCGTGCTCCTCGACGCGCTCCCCCTCATGGCGGCCGGCAAGCCCGACCGCGCCGCGCTCGCGGCGCGCGCCCGCACCTCCCCCACCTCCCCCACCGTTCTCTGAACGATCCAGGGGGCCCTGACCACCCCGATCGTATAGAGAACGGCTGGGGGTGGACGTCAGAGGATGCTGTCGCCCGCCTCGACGCGCGGGCGGAGCAGCCGGCCGATGCGGTCGCGGTGATAGGCCGCGTCGCCGAACGTGACCTGATCGAGCTGCGACCGCTTGAGGTACAGGTGCAGGTCGTGCTCCCAGGTGAAGCCGATGCCACCATGCACCTGCAGGCCCGACGCCATCACCCGTCGCGAGGCGTCGGAGCACCACACCTTGGCGGTCGACGCGGCGACCGACGCGTCGGGCTCGGCGGCTCCGAGGCACCAGGCCCCGTGGTACGCGGTCGAGCGCATGCCCTCGACGTCGACGAGCATGTCCGCGCAGCGGTGCTTCACCGCCTGGAAGCTGCCGATGGGCCGTCCGAACTGCACGCGCTCCTTGGCGTACTCGACGGTGAGCTCGAGCACTCGAGACGCGCCGCCGAGCATCTCCGCGCTCACGTATGCGGCGCCGAAGTCGAGGAGCGCGTCAGCCGCCTCGCGGCCGCCCAGCGTCAGCGCGGGGCCCGCGTCGGCGCGCAACCACCCCAGCGGACGCGTGAGGTCCATCGCCGGCTCGCGGCTCGGGCGTGCACCCGCGGTCAGGTCGACCGCGGTCACGCCGTCGCCGATGACGACTGCGACGTCGGCCACCGGGGCGGCGACGACCGGACCGTCGCCCCATGCCACGCACCCGATGGCGCTGCCCGACACGAGCTGCTCGACCCACGGCTCCGCGCCGCGCACACCGTCGTCGGCGGCCCGGGCGAGCGCGCCGAGGGCCAGGAGGCTCGGCAGGAACGGCGCCGGCGCGACGTGGCGCCCCACCTGCTCGAGCAGGACGGCGGCGGCGACCGTGCCCAAGCCCAGGCCGCCGCGCTTCTCGTCCAGCTCGACGCCCATCCAACCCTGGTCGACCATCGACTTCCACAGGGCCCGGTCGTATCCGACGTCACCGGCGATCGCGGCGCGAACCTGCTGCGGCGACGAACGCGCGTCGAGCAGGTCGCCTGCCGCTCGCTGCAGCGCGAGCTCATCCTCGTCGAGGTCGAAATCCATGCTCCCGCTCCCGGCCGCGTGGGAGACCGAGTCTATGACGGCCATGTCATGATTGACCGAGATGGACCTGTCGCCGACGCCCGCACAGGACACCTTCCGTCGCGAGCTGCGCGACTGGTTGCGCGCCAACCTGCCGTGGGAGTACGGCGTGGGCCTACCGCCGCGCTTCGTCGACCTCGACGAGGAGGTGTCGTTCCTCCGCGCGTGGCAGGCCGAGCTGGCCGCGGGGCGCTGGGTCGGCGTCGCCTGGCCCGAGGAGCACGGGGGCCGAGGAACGGGCCCGGCCGAGCACTACATCGTGCAGGAGGAGCTCGCTCGCGCCCGGGCGCCCGAGCTGGTCGGCCGCATCGGCATCAACCTGGCCGGCCCCACGCTGCTCGCCCACGGCTCGCGGGAGCAGAAGGACCGCTGGTTGAAGCGCATCCTCTCCGCGGACGACCTGTGGTGCCAGCTCTTCAGCGAGCCCGGAGCGGGCAGCGACCTGGCGTCGGTGTCGACGCGTGCCACGCGCACCGACGACGGATGGGTGCTCAACGGCCAGAAGGTGTGGACGTCGTACGCCCAGTTCGCCGACTGGGGCATCTGCCTGGCCCGCAGCGACCCGGACGCGCCGAAGCACAAGGGCATCTCCTATCTGGTCGTCGACATGCGCGCACCCGGCGTCGAGGTGCGACCGCTCGTGCAGCTCACCGGCGAGGCCGAGTTCAACGAGGTGTTCCTCACCGACGTGTTCGTGCCACGCGACCAGCTCATCGGCGACGAGAACAACGGCTGGCGCGTCGCCAACTCCACCCTCTCGCACGAGCGGGGCACGAGCCCGCGCCAGCTCGTCATCCACACGCAGCTGCTCGAGGAGCTCTTGCGAATGGCGGCGCGGCGCGGTGGCTTCGACGACTGGCGCACGCGCCAGCGGCTGGCCCAGGCCTACGTCGAGGTGCGCCTGTTCCAGCTGCACAACTGGCGCACCCTCTCACGCCTCGAGCGGGGCCGCGAGCCGGGGCCCGAGGGCAGTGCGCTGAAGCTCTACTGGAGCGAGATGACCAAGCGGCTGCACGACACGGCCATGTCGGTGCTCGGCACGGCATCGCCGCTGTGGAAGGGAGCCGCCGACAATCCGGGCGACGGCGTGTGGCAGCGGTCGTGGCTCTACTACCAGGCCGCGTCGATCTTCGCCGGTAGCAACGAGATCCAGCGCAACATCGTCGGGGAGCGGGTGCTCGGCCTCCCGCGCGAGCCGGCCGCGACATAGGAGACTGGTCGCCATGGGTTACGACACCGTGCTCTACGAGGTCGACGGGGCGGTCGCCACCATCACGATGAACCGGCCCGAGGTCGCCAACGCCCAGAACACCGCGCTGATCGACGACCTCGACGCCGCCTTCGACGAGGCCGACGCCGACGACGCGGTGCGCGTGGTGGTGCTCGCCGGTGCCGGTGAGCACTTCTCGTCGGGCCACGACCTCAAGGCCCTCGTCGGCCAGGAGGCGCCCGACGCGTGGGTCGCCATGCGTGCCACGCCCGAGGGCAAGTTCCAGCACGAGAAGGTCATGTACTTCGACCGTTGCATGCGCATTCACGACTTCCGCAAGCCGACGATCGCCGCCGTGCAGGGCAGTTGCGTGGCCGCGGGCCTGATGCTCGCCTGCATGTGCGACCTCATCGTGGCCGCCGACGATGCCGTCTTCCAGAACCCGGTGCTGCGCATGACGGGTGCCGGCGTCGAGCTGTTGGTCGAGCCGTGGGAGCTCGGCATCCGCAAGGCCAAGGAGTTCCTGCTCACCGGCGACCGCATCGACGCCGCAGAGGCCTGGCGTCTCGGCCTCGTCAACAAGGTCGTGCCGCGACGCGAGCTCATGGCCGCGACACGCGAGCTGGCCGGCAAAGTGGCGCTCGTGCCGCCCGTGACGGCTCAGGTGGTCAAGGCCTCGATCAACAACGTGGGCGAGCTGCAGGGAAAGCGCCAGTCGTGGAAGTACCACTTCATGGCCCACCACTGGACCCACAACACCGCGACCGCGCTCAACGCGCTCGAGGCGCGCAAGCAGAAGACGTCGATGAAAGAGGTCTTCGCCGACCGCGATCGCGGCGACACACCCGAGTGACCGAGTGACGCTCGCGGCCGGCGCGGGAGGCCACCGGCAGGGCCCGCTCGACGGCGTGCGGGTCGTCGACGCCGGGACGCGCATCTCCGCCCCGTTCTGCGCCGGGCTGCTGGGTGAGCTGGGCGCCGAGGTCATCAAGGTCGAGCAGCCCGGCGGGGGCGACTTCATGCGCACCATCGGGCCGTTCGCGGCGCCGCGCGAGGGGTCGGGTGACGAGCCGTACTCGCTCTTCTGGGCGGTCGAGGGGCGCGGCCGCAAGGGCGTCACCTGCGACCTCCGGCGGACCGAGGGCCAGGACCTGTTCCGCCGGTTGGTCGCCACCGCCGACGTCGTGTGCGAGAACTTCCGCCCCGGCACCATGGAGGGCTGGCACGTCGGGCCTGCGGACTGTGACGAGCGCCTGGTGTGGGTGCGCATCTCGGTCTTCGGCCAGGACGGGCCCTACTCGAAGCGACCCGGCCTCGACCGCATGGGCATCGGCTACGGCGGACTGCTCCACCTCACCGGCTACCCCGACCGGCCACCGGTCCGCCCGGGCGTGACCGTCTCCGACTACCTCACGGGCGCCTTCGCGGCGGAGGCCGCGATCGCCGCGCTCTACGACCGCGACGTGCACGGCACCGGACACGGACGCGTCGTCGACGCGCCGCTCTACGGCGCGATCCTCCGCATCCTCGAGTGGACGGTCGCGGGCCACGACCGCCTCGGTCTCGTCCGCGGCCGCGAGGGCAATCGCCTCGCCAACAGCGCGCCGCTCGACAACTACCCCACCGCGGACGGCAAGTACGTGTGCATCGTGGCCGGGTCCGACGCCAACTTCCGTCGCCTGTGCAAAGCGATGGGACG
>VAWU01000062.1:188897-189352 GCA_005888325.1 Actinomycetota bacterium | reverse complement strand
CCGACGAGATCAACGGCATCGTGGCCGACTGGACCGCAGCCCACACCGCGGCAGAGGTCGAGGCCGCGTGCATCGCCCACGACGTCCCGGTCGGCACCGCCTACACGGCCGCCGACATCGCCGTCGATCCCCACATGGCGGCCCGTGGCGACCTCGTCACCGTCGACGACCCCGTGCTCGGCCCGCTGCGCCAGCAGGCGCCGTTCCCCCGTCTCGACGGCGAGCCACCCCGCGCGCCCTCCGGCGCCCCCGTCCTCGGCGAGCACAACGACGAGGTCTGGTGTGGGCTGGTCGGACTCTCGGTCGACGAGCTGGCGCGCTACCGCTCCGACGGCATCGTCTGAATCGGCACCGTATCGAATGAGGGCGCAGACTGAAGACGCCGACCCGATTACGGCTCGATCGGTTCAGGAGGTACGGATCATGAGCAACGACCACCGCCCACCCGAGGGGCG
>VAWU01000062.1:165218-188783 GCA_005888325.1 Actinomycetota bacterium | reverse complement strand
CTGGGTGTTCCTCGTCGAGGGCATGGCGCCCAAGAAGATGGGGTCGCCGTCGGACGACGAGAGCGGCGACGCGGACGGCGCGGGTCACTTCCGCGCCGGCGGCTTCGATCCCGATCTGCGCGTCGGCGACCTCGATGAGGACGGCGTGTGGGGTGAGGTGCTGTATCCGACCATCGCGCTGTTCGGCTTCCTCATTCCCGATCCCGAGCTGCGTTGGGCGTGTGCGCGCGCGTACAACGACTGGCTGGCAGAGACGTTCGCGTCCGCATCGAAGCGCTTCGCAGGCGCAGCGATGATCCCGGTGCACGAGGTCGCGACAGCAGTCGACGAGATCGAGCGCGTCGCGGGGCTCGGGCTGCGCTCGGTGATGTTGCCGATGCATCCGCCGCCCGACCGCCCGTACAACCTCGACGTCTACGACCCGATCTGGGCAGCCGCGCAGGACCATGGCTTCCCGGTGTCGTTCCACGTCGGCACCGGCGCCAGCCCGTGGACGGAGAGGGGGCCGGGCGGGGCGGTGATCAACTACGTCGAGGTGGGGCTGGGCGCGCAACGCAACCTCGCATACCTGGCCGCCTCGGGCGTGCTCGAGCGCTTCCCCCAGTTGCACGTCGTGATGGTCGAGTGCGGCGCCGGGTGGCTGGCGTGGGTGCTCGAGCGCATGGACGAGGCGTTCGAGGAGCACGCCTCGTGGGTGAAGCCGAAGCTGGCCGCCAAGCCGAGCGACTACGTGCGCCGGCAGGGCCACGTCACGTTCGGCAATGACGCCTCGGGCGTGCACAACCGCCACTTCACCGGCGTGGAGCCACTGCTGTGGGCGTCGGACTACCCGCACCCCGAGGGCACGTGGCCGCACACCCGCGAGACGATCGCGCGCATCTTCGCGGACGTCGCGCCGTCCGAGCAGGCCGCCATCGTCGGTGGGACCGCCGCCTCCCTCTACGGCTTCGAGCGGTGACGCGACGCCGCGAGCGTCCGCCGCGTCCGCGAACCCTCAACCACGAGGTCGGCCCGCCCGGCTACCACACCGCAGCCGGCTGACCTCCCGCGCCGAGGTCGGCGTCCCGCCTCCGATCACCACGTCGCCGGCGCCGGCGCGGACGTCGAGCCGCCCCAGCGCCGCCGGGTCGCGCCTGACCCCCGTGACGCGCGCCCGTCCCTGGTCGGCGACGGCGTGGATCGTGTAGGCCCCCGACGGCACATGCAGGGCGACGCCCCCGACGCGCGTGCGCACCCGAACCCGAGCGGGCGTCCCCGTGAACGAGACGGTCACGATCCCCGATTCCACGAATCCGTCCAACTCGCCGCCGGCCAGGCACGTACCCCTGATGTCGCCCTCCTGCACCGTGATCCGCGACCGGGCCAGCACGTCGTCGAGGACGACGTCGCCCTTGTCGGTGCGAAGGGTCGCAGTGCCGCGCACGTGCTTCAGCTTCACCAGCCCGGTGCCGGAGCGGGCCGTCACGGGCCCGGTCGAATCGGTGATCACGATGCTTCCGCCGTGCGTGCGCACGTCGATCGGCCCGTAGAGCCTGCGGACATCGACCCCGCCGGCCTTGACCCGCACGACCAGCTGCGTGCCCTCCGGCACCAGGATTCGCGTGCTGACCGTGCACGCGACGTCGAGACGGGGGCAGCGCGACGAGAGCTGCAGCTTCGCGTTGGCGAGCCGGCGGCCCAACGACGGACGGCCGAACACGTAGTGGTACCGATGGGTCACGACCACGTCGGTGCGGTTGGAGCCGAGCACCGTGACATCGCCGATCCCCGAGTCGATCACCACCTGTGCGACACGGCCCGTCACGCGCGCGCGGTCGACGTGGCGACGGGCTGAGAGGATCCCGTAGGTCGTGGCGAGCGCCCCCACGACGACGAGGGCGATCACGACGCGGCGTACGGCGAGCGCGCTCAGGGCTGTCGCTGGATGTAGACCGCGAGGTGGACGATGCGCCCGCTGTCGTCGATGTCGAACACCAGTGACTCGGGTGTGACCAGCACCCGCCCGTCGAGTTCGACGGTCTCGCTCAGCTCCGCGGTGCCTACCCGCTCGTCCGCGGTGTAGAGCACGCGTTGGACCTTCATCTCGTAACCCGCGAGCGTCGGCAGCAGGCCGGAGACGAACGCCACGTAGTCGTCGCGGCCGCGGTAGGTGTCGCCGTAGGGCCCGACGCGCACCACGTCGTCGGCGACGCAGGCGCCGAGGCCGTGCCAGTCGTGGCGCGTCATGCACGAGAGGAACCGCTCGACGACTTCCACGGCGGCGACAGTAGTCGTGAGCGGCTTCCCGCGGTCGCGTCCCGAACCCGCCGCCGCGGCACTAACGTCGTCGCATGCCCGCGCAGTTCATCTTCACCATGCGCGACCTGCGGCGCTTCCACCCGCCCGATCGCGAGGTGCTCAAAGGCATCAACATCTCGATGTTCCCGGGCGCCAAGATCGGTGTCCTCGGTGCCAACGGCGCAGGCAAGTCGTCACTCCTGCGCATCATGGCCGGAGAGGACGACGGCTTCACCGGCGAGGCCCGTCTCACGCCCGGCTTCAGCGTGGGCTTCCTCCCCCAGGAACCTGCGCTCGACCCCGCCAAGGACGTACTCGGCAACGTCACCGAAGGGGTGGCCGAGGTCCGGTCGCTGCTCGACCGTTACGAGCAGGTCTGCGAGGCGATGGGCGCCGCCGACGCCGACTTCGACAAGCTCCTCGCCGAGCAGGCCGAGTTGCAGGACCGCATCGATGCCGCCGGGGCGTGGGACCTCGATCGCACGCTCGAGATCGCCATGGACGCGCTGCGTCTCCCCGCCGGAGACGCCGACGTCGCCCGGCTGTCGGGTGGAGAACGCAGGCGAGTGGCGCTCTGCCGGCTGCTCCTCGGACGTCCCGATCTGTTGCTGCTCGACGAGCCGACCAACCATCTCGACGCGGAGTCGGTCGCCTGGCTCGAGCGCTTCCTGCACGACTACCCGGGCACGGTCGTCGCCGTCACCCACGACCGCTACTTCCTCGACAACGTCGCAGGTTGGATCCTCGAGCTCGACCGCGGCGCCGGCATTCCCTGGGAGGGCAACTACTCGTCGTGGCTTGAGCAGAAGCACGCGCGCCTCGCGCTCGAGGAGAAGCAGCAGTCGGCCCGGCAGCGCACGCTCCAGCGCGAGCTCGAGTGGATCCACCTCTCGCCGCGCGCCCGCCAGGCGAAGGGCAAGGCGCGCGTCAACGCCTACGAGTCGTTGCTCAGCGAGGCGCGGAGCGCTCCCGATCGCGGGGACAAGCTCGAGATCGCGATCCCTGCCGGAGCACGGCTCGGCGACGTGGTCGTCGAGGCCACCGACCTCGTCAAGGGCTACGGCGACCGCCTGCTGATCGACGCGCTGTCGTTCGCGCTCCCCCCGGGCGGCATCGTGGGCGTCATCGGCCCCAACGGTGCGGGCAAGACGACGCTCTTCCGCATGATCACCGCACAGGAGACGCCCGACGACGGCACGTTGCGCGTCGGGCCCACCGTCGAGCTGGCCTACGTCGACCAGTCGCGCGACACGCTCGATCCGTCGAGCACCGTCTACGAGGAGATCACGGGCGGGGTCGACCATCTCGTCGTCGGCGGTCGCGAGATCCACGGCCGCGCCTACGTCTCCGGCTTCAACTTCAAGGGCTCCGATCAGCAGAAGCGGGTCGGCGACCTCTCCGGGGGCGAGCGCAACCGTGTGCACCTGGCCAAGGTGCTGAAGTCGGGCGGCAACGTGCTGCTCCTCGACGAGCCGACCAACGACCTCGACGTCGACACCCTGCGCGCGCTCGAGGACGCACTGCTCGCCTTCGCCGGCTGCGCCGTGGTCATCAGCCACGACCGCTGGTTCCTCGACCGCATCGCCACCCATGTGCTGGCCTTCGAGGGTGACTCGCAGGTGCGCTGGTTCGAGGGGAACTTCACCGACTACGAGGCCGACCGCCGCAAGCGCCTCGGTGCGGACGCCGAGCAGCCCCATCGCATCCGCTACAAGCCCCTCGTCCGCACCTGACCTCCGCTCCCCGCGCTTCCTGTCGCGCTCACCCACCGTCACGGCGGTTGCGCGCGACAGGAAGCGTCCCCCTGCAGCACGCGTGTGACGGACGTCACTCCCATACGGTTGTGTAACTTCAGCAAGCAAGGGTAAGGTCGCTCCGAGCGTCCGCCGGCTGTAGGGGCCTGGCGCTGGCGTTTGCTGCTGTTTCCTATCGAGGGCGGGTCGGCTTCGGGTCGACTCGCAGTACCTCCGGCAGCCCATCCCCGGCCCGGGCCGCTTTGTCGCGCCTGGCAGCGCGCCTGGCGCGGGCCGAAATCGGACTTGAGGAGGTCTCGCCCTCATGTGGCGTCGCCTTGTTGCCATCAGCTCATTCGCCCTGGCCACCGGCCTGGGCCTCACATCACTGACGGAGCCGTCAGCTTCACTGGCTGCGTCTGCGGCATCCAACGATCCGCCGTCGGGCCTGGCCGGGCAGCGCATGCTCGTCGAGCAGCTCCAGGTGGTCACCCGCGTCCAGCGCGAGCAGCAGACCGAGGTGCAGCAGGCCCAAGCGGTGGCCTTGACGATCGACGCCGAGCAGGCCCGCAAGGCGGCGGACGCCGCACGCGCGGAGCGCGAGGCGCGTGCCGCGCGTGCGGCCCGTCCGGCGCCTCCGTCGTCGGGGCCGGTCGACTGGAAGGCGATCGTACGGCGCTACCCGTGGGACGCCGGTGTGGCCGAGCGCATCGTGTGGTGCGAGTCGCGCGGCAACCCCAACGCCCGAAACAGCAGCGGCGCCGTTGGCCTGTTCCAGATCCTGGGTGGCTCCGTCGACCCGGTGGCCAACGTGGCGCGCGCGTACGAGATGTACCACGCGCGCGGCTGGCAGCCCTGGACCACGAGCAGCAGCTGCTGGGCCTGAGCAGTGCTGGGGGCGAGCGCGTATCGCTAGCGTGACGCGCGCGTGGACGCCGCTCGTCGCTACTTCGCTCCCGAGATCGAGACGATGCCGCGCGCCGAGCTCGACGCGCTGCAGGCGGAGAAGCTCTTCGGCGACCTGCTCCCCTGGGCATACGACCGGTCGAGGCTCATCCGCGACACGTGGGACGCGGCGGGCGTCACGCCCGACGAGATCACGACGTTCGCCGAGTTCCGCGCCCGCGCGCCGTTCATCGACAAGAACGCGATCCGTCGGTTCCGCAAGGAACACAGCGATCCCTACGGCGGGCTGTTGTGCGTCGAGCTCGACACGCCCGGTGTCTTCAGCGCCGTGTTCTCGACCTCCGGGACGACGGGCGAGCCCACGCCCGCGCCGTACGCGGGACGAGGGCCGAGCATGCTCACCCGCGAGTTCTGGGAGATCGGCAGCCGGCCGGGTGACTACTTCACCCACATGCTGTTCACCTTTCGCGGGCCCGGGATCCACGACACCATTCGGGGCATCGGCGCCACGCCGATCTTCCTCGACCACCACCCGGGCGACGTCGCCCAGCTCGTGCGCTTCAGCCGCGAGCTGCGGCCGACGGGGTGGTACACGCTGTCCGGCCCGCTGATCCTGGCCATCGAGAGCCACGCGGCCGAGACCGGGCTCGATCCCGCCGAGGCCTTCGCCTCCTACCGGGGCGTGGTCTGCGCGGGCGAGCCCCTCGGCCGGCGGGCCCGACAGGTGGTCGACGGCTGGGGTCTCGAGCTCTTCGTACAGACCGCGGTGGGCGATGTGGGCGCGGCCACTGAGTGCCGCGGGCACGACGGCTGCCACTTCTGGGAGGACACCGCTTTCGTCGAGGTGCTCGACCCCGACGGCACCGATGCCGTACCCGACGGAGAGCCGGGCGAGCTGGTGTCGACGACGCTCATCGACAAGGTCGCGCCCCTCGTGCGCTACCGGTCCGACGACCTGGTCCGGATGACGCGCGCCCCGTGCGCGTGCGGTCGCACGCACGGGCGGGTGTGGCCGCTGGGTCGGAAGGGCGACGAGGTCGTCGTCGACGGGCGCTCCGTGCTCCCCGCCGAGCTGTTCGCGCCGATCGAGTCGGTGCCCACGACGAAGGCCGGGTTGTTCCAGGTGATCCGCCCGGCGCGAAACCTCGACCGTCTGCGGCTGCGCGTCGGTTGGACCGGCGAGGGTGCGCGCGCCGCGGTGGCGGATCAGGTTGCCGACGCGGTCGCCGCGGCCGTCGGCGTCGCGCCGGAGGTCGAGCTCGTCACGTACGACGCGCTGCTGCGGCAGGGCCCGCCGCACAAGATCCCGCGTGTCGTGAAGGAGTGAGCGAGCACTGCAGCGCAGCGAAGCGAGGAGCGCAGCGCCCATGACTCTGTTCGGTAGCGAGCCGGCGCCCGCGGTGTGGGGCGTGGGCCGGCTGGTCGTCGACGGATCGGTGACGCCATGGCCGGTGAGCCAGAGAGACATCGACGACGAGGCGGAAGCCGCCGTCGCGCACCTGGCGTCGCTCGGGGTGGGAAGCGGGGATTTCGTGGTGATCGTGGCGTTGCTCTCGGAGGCGATCCACGCCGTCCCCTTGGAGAAGGCCGCGGGCGTCCTCGACGCGAAGTACTCAGCCGCCGACGCCACTGCGATGGACGCGACCCGCACCGAGTACCTCGTCAACCAGCTCCGGCCGCGCGCGGTCGTGGGCGTGAACGCAGCGGTGATCGCCTGGCTGCACGAGCACGGTCGCGAGCCGGGCGACGTCTTCGCCGGGGTACCTGCCGTCGCCACGGCCGACGAGGTGGCGTGGCGGGCGTTGGTCGATGCCGGGCTCGCACCGCGGCGGTGGGCCAAGGTCGGCCCGACCAGCGCGCTCGAGTGCGCGCGGCGCTCGGGGCTCCACCTCGACGGCGAGCGGTGGGAGGTCGACGTCGCCGACGGCGAGGTGGTGGTCACCAACCGAGCCGCGCGCCTGACTCCGTGCGTCCGCCTGCACGCCGGGTTCGCCGGCTCGATCGCGGACGAACCCTGCCCGTGCGGACGGCCGGGCCCGCGGCTGGTGCCGGCCGACCCGGCACGCCGTCAGTGAGAGCCGCGTCAGTGGGTCGTGTAGTCGACCGGGCCCGAGTCCTTCACGCCGACCGCGAAGCAGAAGCAGCGGATCGAAGCGTGGTCGCTGACGGGCCGGATGCTGTGCACCGCGTCGGGCGGGATGTGCACCAGGTCGCCCTGGCTGATCTGGCGCTCCTCGCCGTCGATCACCATCCAGCCGCGACCCGATGTGACGTAATAGAACTCGTGGGTCGGGTGACTGTGAGGGTCGACCTCGCCGCCGCCCTGCACCTCGAACTCGCTGACGAGCTCGAGGAACCCGCCCTCGGTGATGTCTCTCATCTCGCGGGGCTCGACCAACCACCACACCGGCACCGTGCCGTTGTGCTCGACGACCGGCGCCACCTGTTCGATCGATCGCACGTCCATGATCGAGACTCTATAGATTCGGCCGCGTGACCAGGAGCCTCACAGTGCACGCGGAGCCCCTCACCGCACAGGCGTTCCGGCCCTTCGGACAGGTCATCGGCCTCGACGACGTCCGCATCGAGCTGCGTGCGGACGAGGAGTTCCACCTCGACATCATCAGCTACGACCGCAAGCCCATCCGGGCGTCGGTGCTGAACCGCCACCACAACGCCACCCAGGCGCTCGTCGCGCTCGACGCCAAGCCCACCGTGATCATCGTGGCGCCGCCGGAGGTCGACTTCTCGTCCGCGGATCACCTCGACACGCTCCGCGCCTTCGTCTGCGACGGGTCGCTCGGCATCAACCTCGGGCTGCGCACGTGGCACGAGGGCCCGTTCCCGCTCGGGCCCCACGTCGACCTGGTGAACGTGCAGGGCAGGCACGTGCTCGAGAACGACAACGAGGTCGCGCATCTCGAGCGCGACCTCGGCGTCGTCGTCGACGTCGCCCTCTGACCGGTGGAGGACCGCAACACGCCGGGTCTCTATCTGGAGATGACGACCCAGGCGCCGGAGGCGTACGAGGAACAGCGCGTCCCCCGGTTGCTGGCGCAGGCGGGCGTGCAGCGTGCGACGTGGTGGGAGAACGTCGTCCCCGACCGTACCGACCTCCCCCGCGAGCTCGACGAGTTCTCCCTGCTCGGCCTGTACGAGGTGGACGACACGTTCCGGGCGCCCGATGCCGCCGCCGAGACGACGAGTCACCACTTCCGCCGTTACCCGCGTCCGGCCCAGGGCTGCCTGAGCGGGCGTCCCACCATCGGGCTGTCGCTCGTGCTCATCAGCCCGCGGCGACCCGAGGAGGCGCAGGCGCTGCGCGACTGGGCCGACTTCGTCCACATCCGTCACATCGCCGAGACCGGCAACCCCGGGTACACGATGATCACGCCCTACGAGAACGTCACCGGCGGCGATCCCCGGTTCATGCATCTCTACGAGATCGACACCGACGATCCCGAAGGCGCGTTTCGGGCCATGACCCCGAGGGTGATCGAGCGCCTGGGGGGCGGCTTCGGCACACCGGCGTTCGACGCGTGGGCATTCCACGACGCGCTGCGGATCATGTACGTCAACAGCTTCCGCCGCCTCGGTGCCCGCCTTGCCTGAGTTCTTCGAGGTCGTGCGGCGACAGCGTGCCTGCCGCACCTTCCGGCCCGACGGCGTCGCCGATGATCTGGTCGCCGAGAACCGCCAGCCGTGGGAGTTCGTCGTGGTGCGGGACGCGGGCGTGCGCGCGCGCATCGGCGAGCTCACACGACAGGCGTGGCGCGGTGGGGGGCGGGCATACGCCGAGTCCCGACTGAGCCCGCAGCTCCTCGCCGACGTCGACCGAGGCGCCGAAGGCGAGGTGAGCGCGGCACCGGTGCTCGTCGTGGTGTGCGTCGACGCGCGCCGCACGCACGAGACCACCATTCCCGCGTCGATCTTCCCGGCCGTGCAGAACCTGCTGCTGGCCGCGAACGCCGTCGGGCTGGGCGCCGCCCTCACGACGCTGCCGACCGCGTTCGCCCTCGAGCTCGGCGAGCTGCTGTCGTTGCCCGAGCACGTGCGTCCCCTTGCGGTCGTGCCCATCGGCTATCCGGCCCACGCCCTCGGACCACCACGCCGCGAGCCGGTGTCCGACCACGCCCATCGCGATCGCTACGGCAGCCGCTGGTGAGGCGTCAGTCCTTCTTGCCGAGGAGGGGGTGGGCGGGCATGCCGACGGGCTGGAGGTGCTGGCCCAGCACCTCGTGGAAGTGCTCGGCCACCTCCGCGGGCGTCCAGCCGCCCTCCTTCGCCATGATCGCGATCTGACGCGGGGTCTGGAAGATCGTGTAGCCGAAGCCCGTGCGGCCGAGCACCTGCCCGTTGACGTAGCCCGCCTGCTCCGACGCCAGGAAGGCCACGAGCGGCGCGTTGAGCGCGGGGTCCTGGTCGGGCGGCGGCTCGGCCCCGCGGTAGAGGCCCTCCGTCATGCGCGTGTAGCCCGACGGCGCCATCGCGTTGACCGTGATGCCGTACTTGCCGAGCTCCACGGCCCAGATGAACGTCATGCCCATGAGCGCGGCCTTGGCCGACCCGTAGTTGGTCTGGCCGAAGTTGCCGCGCAGCCCGGCGGACGACGTGATGTTGATGATGCGCCCGTACCCGGCCCCCTTCATCAGCGGAGCGGCATGACGCGCGCAGTTGAAGCTGCCCTTCTGGTGGACGGCCACCACCGCGTCGTAGTCCTCCTCGGTCATCTTGAGCAGCGAGCGGTCGCGGATGATGCCCGCGTTGTTGACGAGGATGTCGATCTGGCCGAACGCGTCGACGGCGGTGCCGATGATTCGCCCGGCGCCCTCGAAGTCGCTGACCGAGTCGTACGCGGGAACGGCCTCGCCGCCGAAGCTCGCGATCTCCTTGCACACCTGCGCCGCGGGGCTGTCGTCGACGCCTTCACCGTCGAGGCCGGCGCCGACGTCGTTGACGACGACCTTCGCGCCCTCCCTCGCGAGACAGAGCGCGAACTCCCGCCCGATGCCCCGCCCCGCGCCCGTCACGACCGCGACCCGTCCAGAAAGCAGCATGCACCGACCTTAGTTGGGCGCCTCCGCCACCTGCGCACGGAGCGCGCGGCGGTCGAGCTTCTCCATGGCGGTCAGTGGCAGGGCATCGACCACGCGCAGCGCCTCGGGCAGCTTGTGGGCGGCCAGGCGGCCCGACGCGAACGCGCGCAGCTCCTCGAGCACCGGTCGCGGGCCGCCCGCATGCGCCACGACGACCGCCACACCTACCTCCCCCATCACCGCGTCGGGGATTGGCACCACTGCGACCGCGGCGACGCGCGGGTGCTCGGCAAGCACCGCCTCCACCTCCATCGGATAGACGTTGTAGCCGCCGCGCACGTACATCTCCTTGCTGCGCCCGGTGAGCCGCAGTCGACCCTGCTCGTCGACCCAACCGAGGTCGCCGGTGCGCACCGCGCCGTCGCGCGTGAACGCGGCCGCGGTGGCGTCCGGGTCACGCCAGTAGCCGCTCATCACCGCAGGCGACCGAAGGCACACCGCGCCGACCTCCCCGCGCGGCACGGGTCGATCGTCGTCGTCGAGCACCGACAGCGTCACGCCCGCCAGTGGTCGGCCCACACTCACCTCCGCGTCCTCGTCGGGGTCGGTGAGGGCCGTTCCGACGCCGATCGCGGCCTCGGTGCACGAGTAGCGCACCGCGAGCGGCACCCCGAAGCGGGCGCGCGCCTCACGCACCAGTGCCGGTGTGGCCGGTCCCCCGCCGATCACGATCGCCCGCACCGACGAGAGGTCGTAGCGCTCGAAGTCGGGGACACGCAGCATCAGGGCCAGCTGGGTGGGGATGCCGCCGATGCCGGTCATGTGGTGCTCGGCCGTGAGGCGGAGCGCCTCGTCGGCTCGCCACCGCCGGGTGAGGAACGTGGCGCCACCCTGGCGGAGGTTGCCCGCGAGCTTCGTCATCGGCCCGAGGTGGGCGAAGGACGTGCCCGCGAGCGCCCGGGCCCCACCGGGTCCCCAGCGGTCGCCGACGTCGATGGCGGTCACGGCCGCCAGCTGACGGTTGCAGAACCACGCCCCCCGGGGCGCGCCCGTGGTGCCCGAGGTGAAGATGATCGCGACGGGCCGTTCGGGGTCGTCGGGCGGCGCGTACCGCCGGGCTCACCTCGACGACGTCGCCCGCCGCCGCCGGCCCCACCGGCGCGAGCTCCGCCGTGGCCAGCACGAGGCGCGGGGCGGCCACGTCGAGCACGCCGGCCCGCTCGGGAGGCGACAACCGGGCGTTGACACCCGCGGTGATCGCGCCGACCTTGGCGGCCGCGAGGTAGGCCACCACGTACTCGGGGATCGCAGGCAACACCAGCGCCACGACGTCGTCCGCCGCGACACCGCGCCGGCGCAGGCCGGCCGCGACCTCGTCGCTGAGGCGATCGAGGTCGTCGTAGGACACCACCCAGCCCTCGGCGGCGACGAACGCCGGCGACCCGCCGAAGCGGCGGGCCGCCTCGCCGATCAACTCGCCCAGCACGGGCGGGAAGCTAGCCTGAGCGCGATGACGCCGCCGTCAGCTTCCTCTGCTGGTGGCCTCCAGGGCCGACCGGGCGGCCCGCGGAGCCGGAGTGCGGCCACCGCACGGGCCGGGACACCCGCCCAGGAGCGCGAGCTGCGCGCCCAGGGCAAGAAGACGATGCGGAAGCTGCGTGATGCGGCGATGACCGTCTTCGAGAAGCGGGGTTACCACGCGGCACGCGTCGACGACATCGTCAAGGTGGCCAAGACGTCGCACGGAACCTTCTACCTGTACTTCGCCAACAAGGAGGACCTGTTCCGCACGCTCACCGCCGACGTGGCCGAGGAGATGACCGGGCTCCTGGAGTCCCTCGCGCCCATCACCGCCGATGACGACGGGTACCGCGAGCTGCGGCAGTGGCTCGGACGGTTCACCGACGTCTACCAGCACTACGGACCGGTGATCCGGGCCTGGACAGAATCCGAGACCGACGGCAGCGAGTTCGGGCGCATCGGCGCCAACGTGCTCGACGCATTCACCCGCACGCTGGCCGCGCGCACGGGCGAGTCCACCGGGGCGGACGGGCTCCACCCTCAGGTGGCCGCGCTGGCGGTGGTGGCCATGATCGAGCGCCTGAACTACTACCTGCTCTCCCGGCAGCTCGGGATCGACCGCGACGAGATGCTCGACACGACCGC
This sequence comes from Actinomycetota bacterium, assembly GCA_005888325.1. Classification (NCBI taxonomy): domain Bacteria; kingdom Bacillati; phylum Actinomycetota; species Actinomycetota bacterium. The sequence continues at coordinate 176,665 of VAWU01000062.1, read as the reverse complement.
GTCGATCATCCATGTAGGTCTCTTCGGCGGCACGCGCCAGCCGTCAATGGCCGGGAGCGGGGGCACGAGCCGGCGGCGCTCGTCGGGCCGCGACTGACGGGTGGAGCTGGAGTTCACAGAGGAGCAGCAGGCGTTGCGCGCGACCGTGCGCACGTTCCTGGCCCGCGAGTGCCCGATCAGCGTGGTGCGGGCCGCCGTCGAGCGCGACGAACCCGCTGACGCGCTCTGGCAACACATGGTCGCGCTCGGCTGGCCCGGGCTCACGGTGCCCGCCGACCACGGAGGCGTCGGGCTCGGGTTCGTCGAGCTGGGGGTCGTCGTGGAGGAGCTCGGGCGTGTGATCGCCCCCGGCCCCTTCCTCGCGACCGCCACGCAGTTCGTGCCCGTCGTACGCAACGCGGGCACGCCGGAGCAACGAGCCCGCTTCCTGGGCGCCGTCGCGAACGGTCGCATCACCGGCGCCCTGGCCGCGTCGGGCGGCACCGGCAGCGCGGCGGCCGCCGACCTCGGCGTGGTGGCCCGAGCGGCCGGGGACGGCTGGCGCCTCGAGGGAACCGAGCACCACGTGCTCGACGGTGACACCGCCGACGAGCTGGCCGTCGCGGCCCGGGTCGACGGCGGCGTTGGCCTCTTCGTGGTCCCCGCAACCGCGGTCCGAACCCGCGCCACGCCCACGCTCGACGCCAGCCGGCACTACGCGTCCGTCGAGCTCGAGGGCGTGACCCTCGGTGGCGACCGCGCGCTGAGCGCGCCGGGCGACAACCGAGCCGGCGACAACGGGAGCGCACTCGAGCGTGCGCTCCACGAGGCCACGACCGCGCTCGCGCTGGAGACCGTCGGCACGTGCCAGTCGATCTTCGATCTCGCCCTCGCCCACGCCAAGGCGCGCGAGCAGTTCGGGGTGCCGATCGGTTCGTTCCAGGCGATCAAGCACAAGTTCGCCGACCTGCTGGTGACCCTCGAGCGGGCGCGGGCGACGTGCTACTTCGCGGCGCTGACGATCGCAGAGGACGACGACCGCCGTGCCCTCGCCACCTCGATGGCCAAGGCCGCCGCCGGCGACTGCCAGCGCCTCGTCGCCCAGGAGGGGATCCAGGTGCTCGGTGGCATCGGCTTCACGTGGGAGCACGACATGCACCTCTACGTGAAGCGGGCCAAGGCGGGCGACGCGCTCCTCGGCACGGCCGGGCGCCACCGCCTGCGGGTCGCCGAGCTCATCGGGTTGTGAGGCGGGACCGGGCCCGGCACCGGCTCCGACAAGACGCGCCGGCGGCCGGCGACATAACCTGACGTTCATGTTAGGGAACGAGGGTGCTCCGGCTCGTCTCACTTCGGCTCACTGGGGGTCTCGAATGCGTTTTCGAGTGATCGCAGTCCTCGTCGTCCTGGGAGTGATCGCCGCTGCGTGCGGCAACTCCAAGTCGTCCAAAGCGGCGAAGACGACGACCACCGCGGGAGGGGGCACCGTGGCGGTGAACGAGCCGGGCGTGACCGACACCGAGATCCGGGTCGGGGGCATCGCGTCCATCAACAACCCCCTGAACCAGAACTACGGCGCGATCTACGACGGCGTCGACGCCTACTTCGAGATGGTCAACTCCGCGGGTGGCATCTACGGGCGCAAGCTGAAGCTCGTCGCCAGGCGCGATGACCAGCTCGCGAACGGGAAGTCGGAAGCCGAGGGGCTGCTCGCGCAGGACAACCCCTTCGTCGCGCTGCCGATCGCCGAGCTGCTCTTCACCGCGTCCGACGTGCTGGCGAAAGCCAACATCCCCACCTTCGGCTGGAACGTGAACAAGGAGTGGACCGGGCCGCCCAACTTCTTCGAGCAGGAGGGCGCATTGTGCTTCGACTGCCCCGGCGTCGGCCTGCCGTGGCTGGCCAAGAAGATCGGGAAGAAGAAGCTCGGCGTGCTCGCGTACAGCGTCGAGCAGTCGTCCGACTGCGCCAAGGGGATCAAGGCGTCGTTCGACAAGTACCCCGTCGCAACCATCGCGTGGGACGACCGGACGCTGCCCTTCAGCAGCGCCACCGACTTCAGCACCGACGTCAAGAAGATGAAGGACGCGGGTGTCGACATGGTCACCACCTGCATGGACCAGAACGGCGTGCTGGGCGTCACCCGGGAGATGAAGAAGCAGGGCCTCGACGTGGTCCAGTACCTGCCGAACGCCTATGACCACGACTTCATGGCGTCGTACGGTGACCTCTTCGAGGGTGCGTACGTCCGCACCCGCTTCGCGCCGTTCGAGACCACCCCGCAGCCGCCCGGGCTCAAGCTCTTCGACAAGTGGATGAAGAAGACGGGCAAGAAGGAGGTCGAGATCTCCTACGTCGGATGGATCGACGCCGACATGTTCGTCACCGGTCTGAAGGCCGCGGGAAAGAACTTCACCCGCCAGAAGATCGTCGACGCGCTGAACAAGCTCACCGACTACAACGCGGACGGCATCCTCCCCGGGCTCGACTGGACCAAGCAGCACGGCGACCCGCACCTCGACCAGTACAAGACCCCCGAGGACTGTTCGGCGATGACGCAGATCAAGAACAAGAAGTTCGTGCCCGTCTTCAACCAGCCGGGCAAGCCGTTCATCTGCTTCCCGGACGCCAGTCGCGCGCCGACCGTGCCCGACGCGCCCACGAACAAGGCGTAGTGCGGTGAGCGCGGGACGCGACCGCATCGCGGGAGCGCTCGTTTGAGCGATCTGATCGGCTACGTCATCCGGGGCATCCCCTTCGGGTGCATCTTCTCGCTGATCGCGGTCGGTCTCGTCCTGACCTACAAGACGTCGGGTGTCTTCAACTTGGCGTTCGCGGCGCAGGCGTTCTTCTCCGCAGCGGTTTACTACGACGCGCGTGTCCGCCACGGGTGGGCCCTCGTTCCCGCGTTCGTGCTCGCGGTCGTCATCCTCGGTCCCCTCGTCGGCTTCGTCCTCGACCGCTTCCTGTACCGCTACCTGCGGACCGCGCCGGAGATCGCCCGGCTGGTGACGTCGCTCGGGTTGCTGGTCGCGGGCCCGTCGATCGTGCAGCTCTGGTTCGGCAGCAGCTCCGCGTTCGGTCCCCCGAGCATCTGGCCGCATCCCGACGCCTTCTACCGGTTCGGCCAGTACGCCCTCGACGCCAACCAGATGGCCACGCTGGTCTTCACCGTGGTCGCAGTCCTGGGGTTGGTGGCGCTGTTCCGATGGTCGGCGATCGGCCTGCAGATGCGCGCGGTCGTCGAGAGCCCGCGCATGACCGAGCTGGCCGGGATCAACGCCGACCGCGTGAGCACGTTCTCGTGGATGCTGTCGAGCCTGTTCGCGGGCCTCGCCGGCGTGCTGCTCGCCCCGCTGTTCGCGCAGGTCGCCGCCAACAACTTCACCACGCTCATCGTCGCGGCAGTGGCGGCCGCCGCGTTCGGGCGCCTCACGAGCATCCCGATGACGCTCCTGGGCGGCCTGCCCCTCGGCGTGGTCCAAGGCCTCCTCACCGGCTACCTGCCGCCCGACAGCATCGTGGCGCGAGGCCTGCGCCCCTCACTGCCCTTCGTCGCCCTGTTCCTCCTCCTGGTGTTCCTGCCCAGCCTTCGCCACCGGCGCGAGGCCACGGACCCGTTGGCGGGCGTCGACCCGCCGCCCCCCGCGCCCGCCGCGACCGAGCGCACCCATGTGTTCACGGTGCTCACGTGGTCGCTCGGCGTCGCCTTCGTCGTCATCGCGCAGGGCCTGGTGTTCGCGACGATCTTCCTCTCGTTCACCGTCATCACTGGAATGGCGGGGCAGGTCTCGCTGTGCCAGGCCTCGTTCGCCGCCATCGGCGCGTTCACCACCGCGCAACTCGTCAACCGGTACGACGCCCCGGTGCTCGTCACGATCGTGGCGGGCACCGTGCTCGCCGCCGTGGTCGGTGCGATGCTCGCGGTTCCCGCGCTGCGCCTCGGCGGCATCTATCTCTCGCTTGCGACGCTGGCCTTTGCACTGATGTTCGAGAGCGTGCTCGTTCCCCTCCACTGGGTCAGCGGGGGCGACCTCCCGCTCAAGGTCCCTCGCCCGCTCCTCGGCTCGATCGACTTCGCCAACGAGAAGGCGTTCTTCCTCCTGTGCCTGGGTGTGCTCGCGCTGGCCGCCGGGGTCGTGATCCTCGTGCGCCGGGGCACGACGGGTCGCTATCTCGACGCGCTCCGCGGGAGCGAGGTGGCCGCCACCGCCGTCGGCATCAACCCGACCCGGGCGCGCATCACCGCTTTCTCGCTGTCGGCGGGCATCGCCGGGCTGGGGGGCGGCCTGCTCGCCACGCAGACCGGCCAAGCGAACTACAACGCCAACTTCACGTCGTTCTTCGGCCTGTTCTGGGTGGTTCTCGTGGTGACGCTAGGAGCCCGCTCGGTCCAGGGGGCGGTGAACGCGGGCCTGGGCCTCGTGCTCTTCCCGCAGCTCTTGAAGTTGCTCGGCCTCTCGGGCGGCTACGAGTACATCTTCTTCGGCCTCGGCGCGCTCACCTACGCCCAGCACCCGGAGGGCATCATCGAGGCGCAGACCCGCAGGTCTCTCCAGTTCGTGCAGGGCCTCGTCGAGCGTCGCCGGAAGAAGCAGAGCACGGTGGACATCACCGACGACGGCGGCGACGTCGTCCAAACCCATCCCGAGCCGGTCTCGCGATGACCGCCCCCGGCAGCCGCGCCTCTCTGCTCGACGCCTGCGAGGTGACCAAACGCTTCTCGGGCATCACCGCCCTCGACAGCGTCACCCTCGACGTGGCGCCGGGTGAGGCGGTCGGCCTCATCGGCCCGAACGGCGCGGGCAAGACGACGTTCTTCAACTGCCTCCTCGGCATCCTCCGACCCGACGCGGGCCGGGTCGTGTTCGACCAGCGCGACATCACCCGCCTCCCGGTCTACCGGCGGGCCCGGCTGGGCTTCGGGCGGACGTTCCAGCGCATCGAGCTCTTCGGCGGCATGAGCGTCCGCGACCACCTGCTCGTGGCCGAGCGCGCCCGGCGTGGGAACGGCGGCCTGGTGAAGGACCTGTTGAACCTCGGGCGGCCCAATGCCGACGAGCGAGAGCGTGCGCAGCGCACGCTCGACCTCTTGCGCCTCGACGACGTGGCGGACAGGCCCGTCGAGTCGCTCAGCCTGGGGCGCGGCCGCCTCGTCGAGATCGGCCGTGCCCTGATGACCGAGCCCCTCCTGCTCCTGCTCGACGAGCCGTCGTCCGGGCTCGACCAGCGCGAGACCATGGACCTGGTCGACACGCTGCAAACGGTGCAACAGGAGCGGGGCACGGCGGTCCTCCTCGTGGAGCACGACGTCGAGATGGTCCAGCGCTTCGCCACTCGCCTCTACGTGCTCGACTTCGGCACGCTCATCGCGAGCGGCCCGACCGACGAGGTCATGGGCGACGCCGCGGTCCGGCGGGCGTATCTGGGCGAGCTGGTATGAGCGCACCCGAGTCCTCGGACGCGGCGCTGTTCGAGCTGCGCGACGTGAGCGCCTCGTACGGGCCGTTCCGCGCCATCTTCGGTGTCTCGCTCGAGGTGCCCGCCGGCAAGGCGGTTGCCCTGCTCGGGTCGAACGGTGCCGGCAAGACCACCATCGCGCGCGTCTGCTCCGGATTGCTGAAGCCCACATCCGGCCGACTGCTCTTCGGAGGCGACGACATCACCGGCCAACGGGCCTTCCGGTTGGCCCGGCTCGGGATCATGCACGCGCCCGAGGGACGATCGGTTTTCGCGACGCTCAGCGTGGAGGAGAACCTGGCCCTGAGCTTCCGTCGCGAGGTCGGGCGCGCGGGGGTGCCGGCGGCGCTGGAGCGGGCCTACGAGCTGTTCCCCCGGCTTGCGGGCCGACGGCGTCAGCTGGCGGGAACGCTCTCGGGTGGCGAGCAGCGGATGCTCGCGCTGGCACGGGTCCTCGTGAGCCCACCGAAGCTCCTCATCTGCGACGAGCTCTCACTGGGCCTGGCGCCGATCGTGGTCGAGGAGGTCTATCGGGTCTTGCGCACCATCCGCGACGCCGGCACCTCGCTGCTCCTCGTCGAGCAGCACGTGCGCCATGCGCTCGACCTGGCCGACGAGGTGGTCGTGCTCACGAAGGGCGAGGTCGTGCTGCGGGGTGCGGCCGCCGAGTTGCGGGAGGAGCTCGGCGAGCGCCTGCTACCCGCCGCTCACGGCGAGGCGGTCTGACCGGAGCGTGCACCCGCGCATCTCGGTGAGCGCGATCAGCACCTACACGTGGGACCTCGACCGCGACATCGAGTTCTGGGCCGCGGCCGGCGTGACGAACGTCGGCGTCTCCATGGCGAAGCTCAACGCGTACGGCGTCGAGCGTGGGCTGCGCCTGCTCCTCGACTCCGGTGTCCACATCGGGAACGTCATCGGCACCGGCACCTCCGGCTTGGCGGCGAGCGTCGATGTCGCCTCTGAGCTGGACGCCGACTGCCTCGTGTTCACGACAGGACGGGCCGCCCCCCGCACATGGGAAGAGGCCGCCGACGCCCTGGCGCGAACGCTCGTGCCGCTCGTCCCGCGGGCGGCGGAGCTCGACGTCCCGCTCGCGCTCGAGCACACCAACTCGCTGCGCGCCGACGTGGGGTTCGTCCACAGCCTGCGCGACGCGATCGACCTGGCCCGCACGCTCGACATCGGCGTCTGCATGGAGATCAACGCCTGCTGGGGCGAGCGGGCGCTGGCCGACACCATCGCCGCGGGCATCGACCGCATCCGCCTCGTGCAGCTGAGCGACTACGTCATCGGCACCCTCTCCACGCCCGACCGCGCGGTGCCGGGCGACGGCGACATCCCGTTCGATCGCATCCTGGGCTCGTTGCTGGCCGCGGGGTACGCCGGGGCGTTCGACCTCGAGCTCATCGGTCCCCGCATCGAGGCCGAGGGGTACGAGGAGGCCGTGCCGCGCGCGGTACACGCGGTCGAGCTGCTGCTCGCTCGCCTCGGCGCGTGACGATGGGCCTGTTGATCGGCGACGTGTTCCGGCGGGCGGGCGCGGCGACGCCCGCGCGGCCCGCGGCGTCGCTCGGCAACGACGTGCTCACGTTCGCGGAGGTGGACGCGAGGGCCAACACGATCGCCCGCGGACTGCGCGCCCGCGGCGTCGAGCACGGTCATCGGGTCGCATGGTGGGGCGAGACCACTCTCGACGCGGTGCCGCTCTTCGCCGCGCTGGCGAAGCTGGGCGCGGTCTTCGTGCCGCTCAACCCGCACCTCTCCGACGAGGAACGGGCACCGGTGCTCGCCAAGGCCCGGCCGCACCTGGTGCTGCCGCCGGGCGACGCGTTGCTCGAGCCGGACCCGTCGATCGACGCGACGACAGACGTCGTCGAGTCCGCCCTCGGCGAGAACGACCCGCACGTCATCTTCTTCACCAGCGGGAGCACGGGCGCGCCCAAGGGCGTGGTGCTCTCGCACCGGGCCAACTTCCTCCGGTCGTTCCGCGGGTACCTGCCCGGTGGGCGAGGCGCGACGGTCTGCATGTTCCCGCTGTTCCACATGGCGTCGTGGTCGATCGGCCTCGGCTGCTGGCCGACGCCGAGTCGCTGCTCGCGACAGCCGCGCGCCGGCGGGCCCGCCGCATCTACCTCATCCCCGCGGTGTGGCACCGCGTGCTCTCGAGCGACCGGCGCGGGCACGACCTTTCGTCGTTGGCGGAGTGCGACACCGGCACGTCGGCGACCCCGCCCGAGCTCATCGCGTCGATCCGCCGCGCCCTGCCCGGCACGGTGACGCGCATCATGTACGGCTCGACCGAGGCGGGGCCGGCGACCACGCTCGCCGACCACGACCTCGCGCGCAAGCCCGGCTCGGTGGGACTGCCGTGCGCGGGGGTCGACCTGCGGTTGGGTGACGACGTCGACGACGGCGCGGGAGGCCGGCGCATGGGGGCCGCCGGCCCGGGAGGCCGGCGCATTGGTGAGGTGTGCCTGCGCAGCGACTTCCTCATGAGCGGCTACTTCGAGGACGAGGAGAGCACCGCCGCCGCGCTCGTCGACGGCTGGTATCACACCGGCGACGTCGGCTCGCTCGACGACGAGGGCTACCTCTCGATCGTCGGACGCCTGCGCGACGTGATTCGCACCGGCGGCGAGACGGTGGCGCCGGTCGAGGTCGAGGCGGTGATCGCCGGGCACCCGGCGGTGGCCGAGGTGGCCGTGGTCGGAATCCCCGACCCCGAGTGGGGTGAGGTCGTGTGCGCGGTCGTGGTCCCGGCGATGGACGCAACCGTCGACCTGGCCGGCGTGCGGGCCCACTGCGAGGGGCGCCTGGCCCGGCACAAGCACCCCCGGCGGCTCGAGCTGGCGGCGAGGCTCCCCCGCACCTCGGCGACCGGCCAGGTGCAACGGGCGCTGCTTGTGGAGCGCATCCGATCCGGAATACCATTCTGAGAGTGCAGAACGCCGTTCCCACCCATCCCGACGAGCAGCGCTCGAGCGGCCGGGCCATGCGGGCGCTGAACGACCGGTACGAGACCTACACCGACGAGGTGCGCCGGCTGCTCGACGCCGCGTTCTCGGTGATGCGCCGCACCGGCAGCGTCAGCCCGCGCGTGAGCGAGATCGTGCGCGAGGCGGGGCTCTCCAACCAGGCCTTCTACCGCCACTTCGCGAGCAAGGACGAGCTGCTCGTGGCCGTGCTCGACGACGGCCTGCAGCAGCTCGTCGACTACCTCGGGCACGTCATGGCCAAGGCCGACACGCCGCTCGGCCAGGTCCGCCGATGGGTCGAGGGCATCCTGGCCCAGGCGGTGGACGCGCAGGCTGCGTCGTCCACCCGGCCGTTCGTGGTGAACAGCCTGCGACTGCGCGACCAGTTCCGCGACGAGGTGCAGCGCTCCGACGAACGGCTGAAGGCGCCGCTGCGCGCCGCGCTGGCCGCGGTGCCGACCGCGGACCCCGCGCGCGACACCGAGGCTGTCTACCAGTTGGCCATGGGCCGCATGCACGCGTTCGTGCTCCAGGGTGAGCGCCCGGCCCGCCGCGACGTGGAGCACACGGTCGAGTTCGCGATCAGGGGGTTGAGCCATGGAACGTGAGGTGCTGCTCACCGGCATCGGCGGCCAGGGTGTGCAGCTGGCCGCGCAGGTGCTCGCGCGGGCCGCTGCCGTCGAGGGCCGTCAGGTCATGCTCTTCGGCGTGTACTCGGGCATGATGCGCGGCGGCAACTCCGACTCCACGATCGTGGTCGCCGACGCCGACATCCAGGCACCACCGCTGATCTCACACGCCTGGTCCGCGATCGTCATGCACCACAAGTTCTGGGAACCGATGGTCGCGAAGCTGCGACCGCGAGCCGTGGTCCTCGTCAACAGCTCGTTGTTCGAGGGAGCGGTGGACCGCGAAGCCCATCAGGTGTTCGACGTGCCCGTCACCGACATCGCCGCCGATCTCGGCAACTCGATGGGGGCGTCGATGGTGATGGTGGGCGCCTACGCGGCGATCACGGGACTGGTCACGCTCGACGGCGCGCTCGACGGCATGCGCGAGTCGATCCCGCCCTACCGCCGGCAACACATCGAGAGCAACGAGCGCGCCATCCGTGCCGGGTGGGACTCGACCGAGAAGCTGGCTGCGCCGGCGTGGGAGGTGGTGCCGGCATGAAGGTGCTCACGCGCGGGACCGTCACGATCGACACCGGCACGTGCAAGGGCTGCGAGCTCTGCATCGCCGCCTGTCCGCCGGACGTGCTCGTCATGTCCGACCCGGCCCAGGTCAACGAGCTCGGGTTCCGCTATCCACGGCTCGTCGCCGGGTGCACGGGCTGCCTCGCCTGCCTGCAGGTCTGCCCCGACTTCTGCTTCGAGGTCTTCAAGTTCGAGCCGCCCATCGAGCTGGAGGTGGGCTGATGGCGCGCCGGCTCATGGAGGGCTCCGAGGCCATGGCCGAGGCTGCCATCGCCTGCGGCTGCCGGTTCTTCGCCGGCTACCCGATGACGCCGTTCACCGAGTTGCTCGAGCACTTCGCCAAGAAGCTCCCCGACGTCGGGGGCGTGTGCGTCAACGCCGAGAGCGAGCTCGAGGCGGTGGGGATGACGTGGGGGGCGCTGGCCACGGGCGCCCGGGCCGCCACCGGCTCCACCGGCCAGGGGCTGTCGCTCATGCAGGAGTCGTTCGCGGAGATGACGCTCGCCGAGCTGCCGCTCGTCGTCTTCAACATGGCGCGCGGGCAGGGCGACTACTTCCAGTCCACGCGGGGCGGAGGCCACGGCGACTACCGCCACATCGTGCTGGCGCCGATGGACATCGCCGAGGCGGTGGAGCACACGCAGCTGGCGTTCCACCTCGCGGACAGGTGGCGCAACCCGGTGCTGGTCTACGGCGACTACCTGCTCGCGCACACGTCCGAGGCGGTCGACGTGTCCCCGGTCGACTTCGGCCCGGTGCCGGCGAAGGACTGGGCCGTCGACGGCTCGCTCGGCGGCTCGGGACGCAGCCGCAGCGTGTCGTCGCTGGGCATCGGCAAGCACGGCAACCTGGGCCCGGGCATCGAGGCGCACTTTCAGGCGATGGTGCCCAAGCAGGAGGCGATCGCGGCGGCGGAGGTGCGGGTCGAGACGGGCTTCCTCGATGGCGCGGAAGTCGTCGTGATCGCCTTCGGCACCGCGGCCAAGTTCGTCCGTTACGTCGTCCGCCAGCTGCGCGACGAGGGCGTGCCCATCGGCTACGTACGACCCGTCACCCTCTGGCCGTTCCCCTACGAGGCCGTAGCCGCCGCGTCCGAGGGCGTCCGCGGGGTCATGGTGTTCGAGCTGAACAGCGGCCAGATGGTCGACGACGTGCGCCTCGGTGTGCTCGGCCGTGCTCCGGTGCAGTTCATCGGAGGGATCTCCACCGACGGCTCCGGCTTCGGCGTCGGCGACGTGGCCGGATCGAGGCGGCGCTGTCATCTTTCCCGGAAGGAGCTCGGGCATGACGTTCATCCCCACCGATGCGGCACCGTCCGCGCCGTCGCGCAAGGTCGGTGACTTCAAGCCCGACCTGCTGCTCACTCAGGAGCACCATCTGTGCCCCGGGTGCGGTGAGCCGCTCGCGTTGCGGATCCTGCTGGAGACGATCCAGGAGCTGGGCGTCGCCGACCGCACGATCGCGGTGCCCGGGATCGGCTGCTACACGAGCTTCTCGAGCACGATCGACGTCGACCTCGTGCAGGCCCTGCACGGTCGCGCTCCATCGGTGGCGACGGGCGTGAAACGCATGCTCCCCGACCGCTGCGTCTTCACCCTCCAGGGCGACGGCGACATGGTCAACGAGGGTCTGCAGGAGGTCATCCACACCGCGGCGCGCGGCGAGGCGATCACCTGCGTCCTCCTGAACAACGGAGTGTTCGGCGAGACCGGCGGTCACATGACGGCGACGAGCGTCATCGGGCAGCGCACCAAGACCTCGCTCGACGGTCGCGACGCCGATTACCACGGCTACCCCATCCTGATCGGCAACCTGCTCGCGCAGTTGCAGGGCG
>VAWU01000062.1:149229-165168 GCA_005888325.1 Actinomycetota bacterium | reverse complement strand
CGAGACCCAGCTGAGGGGCGGCGGCTTCTCGTTCGTCGAGGTGCTCACCATGTGCCCGACCGGCTGGTTCATCCCCACCGCCGACGGCCCCGGCTACATGGACGACACCCTCGGCCAGGTGCACACCATGGGCGAGCTCAAGGCCCGTTGACCCGGCACGACGGCCGCCTCCTCGACGGCCGCCTCCTCGACGGCAGAGTCGCCCTCGTGACCGGGGCGAGCCGTGGCATCGGCCGCAACATCGCGGTCGCGTTAGCCGACGAGGGCGCGGCAGTCGCGGTCGCGGCCCGCAGCGAGGTGGAGGGGAAGCTGCCCGGCACGATCCACTCGGTGGCCGCGCTCATCGCCGAGCGCGGTGGCACCGCGGTACCCGTCGTGTGCGACGTCACCAGCGAGGAATCGGTCGAGGCGGCGGTGGAGGCGACCGTGCGCGAGCTCGGCGCGATCGATGTGCTGGTCGCGAACGCCGGGGTCATGTGGCTGCGGCCCACCCTCGACACGCCGCTCAAGCGTTGGGAGCTCTGCCTTCGGGTGAACCTGACCGGCGTGTTCCTCGTCACCAAGGCGGTGCTGCCGCACGTCATGAAGCAGCCCGCGGGCTCGTTGATCGCCATCACCACCAGTGGGGTGGCCATGACCGACCTCGGTTCCAACGCCTACTGGGTGTCGAAGGCCGGCGTCGAGCGCTACTACGCGGGGCTGGCCAATGAGCTCAAGGACCACAACATCGCGGTGAACTGCCTGGCCCCGACCAAGGTGGTGCTGACCGAGGGGTGGGCGAGCGGCGGCGCGGGCATCGAGGTGCCGCCCGACATGGTCGAGGAGCCCGAGGCGATGGGCCTCGCCGCGGTGCACCTCGCGGCGCAGGACGCGTCCGGCATCACGGGCACCGTCCAGTCGTCGCTGGAGCTGCTCGCGGCACGGGGCAACGGCTGATGGACTTCTCGTACCCCCCCGAGGCCGCCGCGTTCCGAGAGGAGTTCCGCGCCTGGCTCGCGGCCAACCTTCCCGAGGGGCTGGTCGGCCTCGACTGGGCGTCGACGGAGCTCGACTCCGACGAGCTCGAGCGCATGCGCGCGTGGAACCGCAGCCTGGCCGAGGCCGGCTACGCCGCCATCGCCTGGCCGGAGGAGTACGGCGGCCGGGGCGCCGGCGTGATGGAACAGGTGGTGTTCGCGGAGGAGATGAGCAAGGCCGACGCCCCGGGCACCCTCAACCCGCTCGGCATCAGCAACATCGCCCCCGCCATCATGCAGTGGGGCACCGCCGAGCAGAAGCGTGGCTTTCTCCCACGCATGCTGCGCGGCGACGACATCTGGTGCCAGGGCTTCTCCGAGCCCAACGCGGGGTCCGACCTCGCATCGCTGCGCACGCGCGCGGTGCTCGACGGCGACACCTTCGTCATCAACGGCCAGAAGGTGTGGAACACGCTGGGCCACCTGGCGAACTGGTGCGAGCTGCTGGTGCGCACCGACCCCGAGGTCCCCAAGCACGCCGGCATCTCGTGCCTGCTCGTCGACATGACGCTGCCCGGCGTGGAAGTCCGCCCGCTCGTGACGATCACCGGCGAGCGGGAGTTCAACGAGATCTTCTTCGACGACGTGCGCGTGCCGCGTGACGCGCTGTTGGGACCGCTGAACGAGGGCTGGAAGGTGGCGATGACGACCCTCGCGTACGAGCGTGGCGGTGTGGCCGCACTCCACCTGCGCGTTCGCAAGAAGGTCCAGCGCCTGCTCGAGCTGGCCCGCACGACCAACGTCGACACGGGCGGTCGCACCGCGGCCGACGTGCCGGCTGTGCGCCAGGCGCTCGCGCGCGTGTACCTCGAAGCCGAGTACCTCAAGCTGCTCTCCGATCGCGCCATCTCGGGCGAGCTCCACGGCCGGCCGCTCGGTCCCGAGTCGTCGCTCGCCAAGCTGGCGTGGAGCGACGTCGAGAACCGCATCGCCGAAGCGGCCGGCGAGGTGCTCGGTCCCGCCGCCAACACCGGCGCATGGGGCCGCGACCGCGTCTACGTGCGGGCGCTGTCGATCGCGGGTGGCACCACCCAGGTCAACAAGAACATCATCGCCCAGCGCGTCCTGGGCCTCCCCCGCTCCTGACGAGGACGGAGCCGGCATTCTTGTCGCGCTCAACCACCGTAGCGGTGGTTGAGCGCACCGAAAACCGGTGGCTGGCCGAGCGGCAGACTGACGTGACATGAACGCGGTCCTCGTTCGTCTTCGCTCCGAGCTCCGGTCCCGGTGGCGAGCGTGGCTCGGCCTGGCCCTGCTCCTCGGGCTGGCCGGCGGCGGCGCCACGGCGGCCGGCGCGGGCGCGAGGCGAACCGCGAGCGCGTACCCCAGGTTCGTGACGGCGCAGAAGGGCTTCGACCTGCTGACCGGCGGGTTTCCGGACAACATCGATCCCGACAAGGCGCTCGCCACGATCGAGCGCTTCCCCGTCGTCAAGGAGTGGGCGAGGGCGGACGTCGTGGCAGACGCGGGCATCCTCCCGGACGGGAACGAGCTCACCGTGCCACAACTGGCGGCGGTGGCCGATCTCCACGGACGGGGGGGGATACAGATCAACCGCTTCAAGGTCCTGTCCGGTCGGCTCTTCGACCTGAAGGCTCCGGACGAGGCGGTCGTCGACTTCGGCGTGGCGGAGCGATACCGGCTCGAGATCGGATCTGTCATCCGGCTGGTGGTTGGAAATCCCTTCGGGCCGAACGGGGGGTTCGCGCCGCATCCGAAGCTCTCCAGCGTGAGGGTCGTCGGGATCGTGGCGAGCCCGGGCAACTTCCCGGCGGTTGGAATCTCCTCCTTCTTCAGCGTGATCTACGTGACGCCCGCGTTCGCGCACGCGAACCACGTCACGCCGAACCCCCCGGACTCGTCACTGATCATCCGCCTCCGCCGCGGCTCGGCCGACCTCGACACGTTCTCTCGGGAGATGACCAAGGCCGGACTCGGCGCAGTCGACGTCCCCATCATCGAGAAGGTACAGACGGTGGGAATCCAAAAGTCGATGCGGTTCGAGTCCCAGGCTCTCTGGGCCATGGCCGCGCTCATCGGCTTGGTGGCCCTGGCCATCCTGAGCCAAGCACTTGCCCGGCAGACCTACCTCGATTCTGTCGAGCTTCCGACCCTTCGAGCGATCGGGATGTCCCGCCGTCAGCTGTTCGGGCTCGGCATCTCGCGGGCCACCGTCATCGGACTCGTTGCCGCGGTCGCATCTGTTCTCGTGGCCATCCTGCTCTCCCCGCTCACCCCGGTAGGGCTGGCAAGGCTCGCGGAGCCCCATCCCGGCGTCTGGATCGACGGTCTGGTCCTCATGACAGGGGCGGCCCTGGTCTCTCTGCTGACGGTGGCGGCGTCGGCGCTTCCCGCACTGACCGCGGCGCGCTCGTCCGCCGGCTCGTCGAACCACGAGTCACACCGCGGGCACCGCTCGATGCTCGCCGGAGCCCTGGGGCGAACCTCCTCCTCGCCCGTGATGGGCGCGGGCCTACGGATGGCACTCGAGCCCGGTCGGGGGCGCACCGCGGTCCCAATCCGCTCGGCCATCTTCGGAGCAGCCCTCTCGATCGTTGCGCTGACCGCCTCGCTCGTGTTCGCCACCAGCCTCAACCACGTGCTGGAGACCCCCAGCTTGTCGGGCTTCACCTGGGATGCCTTCGTGGCGGTCGACGATCCCACGGCCGCCGACCCGGCGGAGTCCGCGCTGCGGACGGACAGACACGTCGCCGGCTTCGGGCGAGGTGGCTACATCAACGTGAAGGTGGGGAGCGCTTCGGTGTTCGGCGTCGTCATCGATCGGCCCGGCCCGGCCGGCCAGGTGATCGCCGAGGGCCGGCGTCCGTCCGCGGCCGATGAGGTCGCGCTCGGCATCGCCACCATGCGAGCGACCCACACGTCGATCGGCGACAGGGTCCAGGTCGTGTCGGAAGACTCGGAAGGAAGCCCTCGATCGGTCCGCATGACGATCGTCGGGCGGGCCATCATCCCTCCGTCACCGTTCGGGGTCTCCAGGCCGGGCGAGGGCGTCGCACTCTCGACCGCAGGATGGTTCCGAATCGATCCAGGGGCCCGGCAACAGATCGGCGGGGCTCCTTTCCTCGTGCGGTTCGCCCCCGGCGTCTCAGAGGATGCCGGACTCGCCGCGATGCGAAGGGACGTTCCCACCGGGTTCATCGTGCCGGCCGAACGTCCCGGCGACGTGAGCAGCCTCTCTCGCATCTCCGACGTCCCCGTCCTGCTTGCAGGCCTGCTGGCCGTCTTGGCGATCGGAACGCTGGCTCACACGCTGATCACGGGCATCAGGAGACGCCGCCGCGACCTGGCCATCCTGAAGACGCTCGGGTTCGTCCGTGGACAGATCCGCGGCGCGATCGCGTGGCAGGCAACAACCCTCACGGTGCTCGCGTTCGTCATCGGTCTCCCCCTGGGGATCGCGGTGGGCCGACGGTCCTGGGGGCTCTTCGCCGACCAGCTGGGCGTTCTTCCGGACCCCGTCGTGCCGCTGCTCGCAATCCTGATCGCAGGGCCGTCCGCGCTGCTGCTGGCGAACCTCATCGCCGTCTTGCCGGGCCGCTCTGCGGCACGAACACGCGCTGCGCTCCTGCTCAGGAACGAGTGATGGGCGGGGCCACCGAGCGCACGTGATGCGTCCGCCGCCCCGACGACCGGGCTCTCCTCGGGGCGTTTCTCGTCGCGCTCAACCACCGTCACGGTGGTTGAGCGCGACACGAAGACGATGGGGCCGGAATCAGGAGAGGCCGACGAAGACCGTCTTGAGCTCGGTGAACGCTTCGATGGCGGGCCAGCCGCCCTCGCGGCCGAGGCCCGAGGTCTTGAAGCCGCCGAAGGGGGCGTTGGGGGCCACGGCGAACTCGTTGATGCCGATGGTCCCGGCGCGCAGGGCGCGGGCGACCCGGAACGCCTTCTTGATGTCGGACGTGTAAACACCTCCGCCGAGGCCATAGGGCGAGTCGTTCGCGATGCGGACGGCCTCGTCCTCGTCGGTGAACGGCATGACCGAGAGCACCGGCCCGAAGATCTCCTCACGCGCGATCGCCCACTGGTTGTCGACGTCGGCGAACAGCGTCGGGTTCACGTAGTTGCCCGCGGCCAGGTCGCCGGCCGGGCGGTCGCCGCCGACGACCAACCTGGCGCCGGACACGCGGCCGCTCTCGATGTAACCCATGACCCGCTCGAGCTGGCGGGGGTTGATGATCGGGCCCGACGTGGTCTCGTACGAGAACGGGTCGCCGTACCTCACCATCGGCACGAGCGCGGCGGCGGCGTTGATGAAGTCGTCGTAGACCTCCTTCTGCACCAGCGCCCGGCTCTGGATCACGCATCCCTGGCCGGACATGCCCATCGACACCATGCCCATCGCGGTCATCGCCGCCAGGCCCACGTCGGGCGCGTCGGCGAAGTTGACGCTGGCGCTCTTGCCCCCCAGCTCGAGCGACACCCGCTTGAGCCCGTCGCCGCTCACCGAGAGGATGTGCTGGCCCACGGCCCGGCTCCCGGTGAAGCTGATCTTGTCGATCCCGGGATGGGTGACCAGCGCCTCGCCGGTGGTCTGGCCGGGGCCGGGAACCACGTTGAGCACACCGGGAGGCAGGCCCACCTCCTCGAAGACCTCGGTGAGGCGCAGGATCGCGAGTGCGGCGTACTCCGACGGCTTCACGACCACGGTGCAGCCGGTGGCCAGCGCGGGCGCCACCTTCTGGGCGAACAGGAACAGCGGCGCGTTCCACGGGATGATCGCCGCGACCACCCCGACCGGCTCGCGGAAGGTGAGGGTCATCAGCTCATTCCCCGTGTACGGAGGGATCGTGTCGCCCATGATCTTGTCGATCCAGCCCGCGTGGTGGTCGAAGATGTCGGCCGCGATCTGCGGCCCGACCTGGTACATGGTGTTGAACGCCACGGGGATGGCGTTGTCGAGCACCTGCAGCTCACCCAGCTCGTCCTTGTGTTCGTAGACGAGACCGACCAGCTTCTGCATGAGCGCCTTGCGCTCGCGCGCCTTCATGCGCGGCCAAGGCCCCTCGTCGAACGCGCGTCGGGCGGCCGCGACCGCCCGGTCGATGTCGGCCGCGGTGCCGATCGCGAACGTGGCGATCTCCTCGTTGGCCGCAGGGTTCACGTGGGTCCACGTGCCGCCGTCCGACGCATCGCACCACGTGCCGTCGATGTAGAGCTGGCCGCGCTTCACGCCGAGCTCGTCCCGCTTCGGCAACACCGAGATCGCCATCGTCCGCTCCTTCGCTAGCGCTTCAACAGGTTGACGTTGCCGTCGCCGGCAACCAGGTCGACGTTCGCTCCCACCAGCTCGGTCGCCTCCGCCTCCGCGATCAGCGCCGGGTCGCTGATTCGCGCGTAGGCGCGTTCACCCGACCCGCCGGGGAGGTCGCACACTGCGAGCCCCCACTCCGCGTCGCCCCCGCGCCCGTGCGCCACCGTGTATGCGGCAACCGTCGCGGGGCCCGCGTAGGTGTCGCGGATCGGACGGGCAACTGCGGTCCGCGGGGGGGTCGGGGGCGAAACCTCCCCCGGTGTCGTCGAGTACACCCCGAACACGTGCTTCGTCATGTGCATGCCGACGCCGCTCACCAGCCCGATCGCCCCCTGGTCCTCACGGAGGACGTCGGTCATGGTGGCGATGCTGTGCATCATGTAGTCGCTGCCCGCCCCACCCGCGAAGGGCAGGCCCCCCGTGACCGTGATCGCCCGACCGTCGTCATCGCCCATGCCCAGCGCGTCGCGCGCGAAGTTCACGGAGCTGGCGAAGCAGCTGTAGAGGTCGAGGTGGGCCACGTCGTCGATGCCGGCGCCGGCGCACCGCAGCGCCTCCGCAGAGGCGGCCCCCATCGCGGGCGAGCGCCACATCTCGTCGTGCTCGGCCACGTAGACAGGGTCGGTGGCGTAGCACCAACCCCGCAGGTAGACGCGTCGCTCGCGCGGCACCCCGAGCGCGTCGGCCGCCGATTCCGACGCCACGATCACCGCGGCGGCCATGTCGACGTCCATGATCGACACCATGTACTTCGTGTACGGGTAGCCCACCATGCGGTTCTCGGGCGTGGCGGCGATGAGCTCCGCGGGCGAGCGCCGCTGACGGAACCACGCGTGCTCGTTGCGCGCCGCGATCTCGGTCATCGGTGCCATCAGCTCGCCCAGCCCGCGGCGGTACTCGTCGGGCGCGACCCCGAGGTGCGCGCGCCGGGCGACGTCCCACACCGCGAACGTGAGCCAGGCCTGGAAGACCTCGTGCGCGACCTCGGCAGGGTGGAAGGGCGCCTCGAAGGGGAACGGCTTTCTCTCAGGGTCGCGGAAGCTCCACTCGGGTCGTTGGCCGAGCTTCTTCAGCCGCCGCCGGGTCTCGAGCGCCTCGGCTCCGGTGATCACCGCCACGTCGCACTCCCCGCGCAACACCGCCGCCGCCGCGTCCTGCACGAGCACCTGAGGCGTCGTGCCACCGATGCCCGAGTAGAGAAGGTGGCGGGGGTCGATGCCGAGGCGATCCGCCAGCCGTCGGGGCGGGTCGTCGTACTGCCAGCTCTGGCAGAAGACGACCTGGAGGCTGTCGGCGGCCGCGAGCACCCGCCCCACGTCGCCCACACCCGTGTCGCGCGCGGCCGCGTCGCAGACCTCGGCCCACAGCTCCAGCGGCTCCGGTGAGCTCCCGTCGCGCTGTGTGCGTTGCCCGACGCCGATGATGCACGGCGGCCCGCTCACGACCTCATCGCCCCTGCCAGTTCGGCGTGCGCTTCTCGGCGAACGCCTTGGGGCCCTCCTTGGCGTCCTCGCTCTGGAACACCATGCTGCTGATCTCCTGCTCGAGCTTGTAGGCGTCGTCGAGCGGGAGCGCGAGGCAACGCAGCACGCTCTCCTTGGTGGCCTGCACCGCGAGCGGCGCGGGCCATGGTGTACGCCGCGTCGAGCAGGTCCTCCGGCGGCACGATCTGGTTGACCAGACCCATCTCCCATGCCCGCTGGGCGTCGATGCGGTCGGCGGTGAGCAGGAACTCCATCGCTGCGGGGAAGGGGATCTGACGGGGAAGGCGCACGGTCGTGCCGCCGCCCGCGAAGAGGCCCCGCTTCGGCTCCATCACCGCGAAGCTGGCGTCGGGCGACGCGATGCGGATGTCGATGCCACCCAACATCTCCATGCCCCCGGCCACGCAGAAGCCGTTGATGGCCCCGATGATGGGCTTGTAGATCTTGACGTTGCGCAGCACCGCATAGGTGCCGTCGGAGAGCTTGCAACCGTCGATCTCGGTGATCTCGCCGGTCGCGATCTTGCGCTGCAGGTCGGTGACCTGCGGTATGTACGTCTTGAGGTCGGCGCCCACGCAGAACGACTCGCCGACGCCGGTGACGATCGCGACCCAGGCGTCGGGGTCGTCCTTGAACCGCCGCCACGCCCCGGCCAGGTCGCGGAAGTGGTACATGTCCAGCGCGTTGCGCGGCGGACGGTCGATCGTGATGAGGACGATGTGCCCGTCGTCCTTCTCGTAGTGGATCGGCATCCCTGACATGGTAGTCAGGGAACGCGCGAACCGGGCCCGAGCCATCGTGCTCATCCCACGGCGACGGCAGCTCGACGATCCCGCCGACATTCGTCACTAATATCCCTGCCCTCATGTCACGCGCGGCCACGGATCGGACGTCCGACGCGCGCGTTGCAAGCGGGTCTCACGGCTCGTCGCGCCGGGCCCGGTCTCGGTTGCGAGGGCTGGTGCGGGATCTCGACGGCGTCCTCCTGCTCGCGATCGCGGCGGGTGGCGCCCTGCGGTTCTGGCGCCTGGGGGCGCAGAGTCTCTGGTACGACGAGTGGCTCACCACAAGAGCCGTCGCGGGAACGTTGCGCGATCTCCTGCACCACGTGGGGAGCCGTGAGGGGATCGCGCCGACCTACTTCCTCGGCATGTGGGGATGGGTGCGCGTGTTCGGCGATGGTGAGACCGCCCTCCGGGCGGTCTCCGCGCTGATCGGCACCGCGACGGTCCCGGTCGCCTATGCCATCGCGCGGGAGCTGGGGCAGCGCCGCGCCGGCGCGCGCGTCGCCGCGTCCCTCGTGGCCGTCAGTCCAATGCTCGTGTGGTACTCACAGGAGGCGCGGCCCTACAGCCTCGTCGCGTTCATTGGTGCGCTGTCGTTCCTGGCGTTCGCCCGCGTCCAAAACCGCGGCCGGCGCCGCGACTTCGTCTCGTGGGCGCTGATCTGCGCGTGCACGATCGCCATCCATTACTTCGCGGTCTTCATCGTGGCGGCGGAGGCCATTGGCCTCCTGCTGTCGCGACCGCGAGAACGCCGGCAGGTTCTCTTGAGCTGCCTGCCCGGTGCGGTGGTGCTCGCGGCTCTCGTACCGATGGCGGTCGCGCAGTACGGGCACGCCGCGAACCGCCAGTGGATCTCTGGTTTCGGCCTCGACTACCGGCTGCGTGAAGCGGGCCGGTCCTCACTGGTCGGCCCGAACCCGCTGAGCGGCCGACTGTGGATCGCCGCCGCGATCGTCGTCCTCATCTCGGTGCTGCTGCTGATCACCCGGGCGGACCGCAACGAACGGTCGGCCGCTGTGGTCGCGGCCGCCGTCGGTGGTGTTGCGGTGCTGCTGCCCCTCGGAGCCGTCCTGGTGGGGGTCGACGTCGTCCTGAGCCGGTATCTCGTCGCGTCTCTTGTACCGCTCGTCGTGGCAGTCTCGATCGGCCTCACCGTGTGCGGCACGCGCTGGGTGGGTGGTGGTGCGGCCGCGATCCTGTTTGCAGTGTCACTCGCTGCGGTCGTCGGGGTCGCCCGGGATCCCCAGCTGCAAAAGCCCGATTGGCGTGAGGTCGTCCGCGTGTTCGACACCGGCGGGCCCAACCGCACGCTGCTCTTGAGCACCTCCGGCACGATCGCGAGCCCGTTGCTCTACTACGCCTCGGACGTCCGCGTGCTCGCCGGCGATCAGCGCGTTCGAGTCGACGAGATCGACGTGCTCTCGGTCAAGCCCACCGCGAAGCCGTGCAACCTGCTCGTGGGCCGCGCCTGCGCGATGATCTTCCTCGGTGCTCCGCTCCCGGCGTCGATCGCGGGCGACTTCCGGCTCGAGACTCGGTACCGGCTCCCGCAGTTCACCCTCGACCGCTACCGAGCGGTTCGAACGCAGCATCTCACCAAGGCGCAGCTCGTCGCTCCACAGAATCTTCCCGACTCGCTCGCGTTGCTCACCATGACGAGCGCTCCGTGAGCGATCCGACGGACGGCGGGGGCCGCGTGGGAGTTCAGGTGTCGGTCCTGCTCCCCGCATACAACGAGCGGGAGAACCTCGCAGAGTTGCTGCCTGAGACCCGCGCGGTGCTCGAGCAGACGGGCCTGACCCACGAGATCATCGTCGTCGACGACGGCAGCACCGACGGTACGCGCGAGCTCATGCGTGAGCGCGCGGGCGCGGGCCTCGTCAGCATCCGCTTCCGTCGCAACGCAGGCAAGTCGGCTGCTCTCGACGCCGGGCTGGCACGCGCCCGAGGCGAGTACATCGTGCTGATGGACGCGGACGGCCAGGACGACCCGCGCGAGATCCCGAAGCTCATCGCCGCCCTCGACGGCGGTGACGAGCTCGACCTCGTGACCGGCCGGCGAAGCGTCCGCCACGACCGGGTGATCAAACGCACCACCTCCCGGCTGTACAACCGGGCGACGAGCCTGGTGACCGGGGTGTCGGCCCGCGACTTCAACAGCGGCCTGAAGGTGATGCGACGCGAGCTGGCCGAGGGGCTCGAGCTCTACGGCGAGCTGCACCGGTACATCCCGGTGCTGGCGCACTGGCGCGGCTTCCGGGTCGGCGAGGTCGACGTCGACCATCACGCCCGGCGACACGGTGAGTCGAAGTTCGGGCGGGCCCGCTTCTGGCGGGGGTTCCTCGACCTCATCACGGTGAAGTTCCTGACCACCTACACCGGCCGTCCCTTCCATCTCTTCGGTGGGATCGGCATGCTCACCGGCCTGGTCGGGTCGGGGCTGCTGGGTTGGATGCTCGTCGAGCGCATCCAAGGCCACCAGATCGGAACCCGCCCCGCGCTTCTGACCGGCGTCCTGCTCGTCGTCGTGGCCATCCAGATGCTGATGGTCGGGTTGCTCGCGGAGCTCAGCGTGCACCTACGACGACGCAGCGACGTCGGGGCCGGTATCGAGATCGAGCAGCCCTGACATGGGATCGCGCCGGCCGATCGGTCTGGCCCCGGGCGTGCCGCGCGACGCAGCCGGCCAGGACGCGGCCAAGTACGGCTCCACCAATCCCGTGGTGCGGCGCCTGCTCGACCGGTGGACGGGCCGCCTGCGTACCGTGATCGGTCCGGTCACGGGAACCGTGCTCGACATCGGCGTCGGCGAGGGTCTCTGCCTCGCGCGGGTGCTGGCCGGTGCAGGCGTGACGCCCGCACGCATCGCGGGTGTCGAGTACCGGTTCGACAAGGCCCGTGTGGCCGCCGCGCTTCGTGGGGTCGACGTGACCGTCGGAGACGCCGGCATGGTGCCGTTCCCCGACGGGGTGGCCGGGCTCGTCCTGTGCGTCGAGGTGCTCGAGCACCTCCCGACGATCGAGCCGGCGGTGGCCGAGCTGGCGCGCGTCACATCGCCGGCCGGCGGGCGCTGCGTGGTGTCGGTCCCGTGGGAGCCATGGTTCCGTCTGGGCAACCTCGGTCGGGGCAAGAACGTGCGGCGCGGTGGCAACGACCCCGAGCACCTGCGCTGGTTCACCTCGCCGAGACTGCGCGCCGCGCTCGAGCCACACTTCCACCACGTGCAAGTCGTCCCGGCCTTCCCATGGCTCGTCGCCGAGGCGCGCGGGCCGAGGCGCGCCTACTGAGGCAGCCTCACAGCTCACCGGGGAGCGCCATCCGCAGCAACTGGGCGCGATCGACCAGGAAGAGGCGGATCCGCAGGGTCGTGCGAGGCGTCCAGTCGTCGGGAGCGGTGTCGAGCGTGCGCTCGATCAGCCGCGGGTCGAGCCGCGGTGACTCGATCGGGTGATCGCGGAGGAACTCCAGCACCGGCCGGATCAGCGTGCGGGCCGGGTCGTTCGAGAGCTTGCCGAGCCCGAAGGCGAGCACGAGTTGAAGGTGGCGGTCGCGTACCTCATTCATCGCTCGCTCCGCGGCATGACCCACCCGGACGGGGCCGCCGGACCGCGCCTGCGCGAGCAGCTTGCGGTACGCGGTCACGTCGAACCGGGGCTGCACGTTGACATCGGCCACCAGGCGCCCGGGCAACTTGGCGGCGGGGAGCCCGCTGGACGCCGCGAGCACGATCCCGCTGTCGACGGTGTCGCGGTCGACGAGACGGCCGTCGTTGACGAAGTGCCGGGTGCTCAGCGTGTGCCGGACGTCGAGGCCGCGTTCGGCGAGCGCGAAGGCGAGAGCCTCGTGGTAGGTGAAATATTCCGGCTCGTCGCGACCGAAGAGGATCGTCTGGGCACCGAGCTCGTTGCGGTGCGCGAGCACCGCGTCGGTGAGGCGATCGACGAAGCGACTCTCGATGAACCCATGCGCCGCGGTGAGCTTGCTCGAGGGGCGGTCGAGGATCGGGTTCAAGCCTGCCGGCACCACGATCGCCACGAGCGCGAGCGCGACCAGCGCGGGGACGGCCGCGCGACCATGGCCGAGGCTGGTGCGCCGCGCCAGCTCGAGCGCTCCCAACCCCAACACGAGCCAGGTGAAGAGGGCGAGCACGAACGACCAGTGGTAGAGGACGAGGCGGCTCTCCTCCAAGCCGACCGGCACCGAGGAGCCGGTGACCAACCCGGCGAGCACCGCCACGCCCACCGCGGCGGCGAGCGCTGCCTGACGCGGGCGTGAACGCCACCACCGGGCGCCCAGCCACGCGACCACCGCGAGGACCGCCGCCGCGGACGGCCACGTGCTCGGCGAGGCGCTGACGGTGAGCGACCGGCCGCTCACACGGGTGTGGCCCAGGAGCGGTGGCAGTCCGAGGGTGTGGACGACCTGACGGAGCGCGGACGCGCCACCCAACGTCGCGCGATCGCTCCCGGCGAACCCGACGAGCCGAGTCAGGTTGCCATCGTTGGTGAACACCTGCTGGAGCAGCACGGGGGCCCACAGCACGAGGCCGACCAGCCCCGCACGAAGGCCCCATCTCGCCCATTGGTGGCGCACCTCCCGCCGACGCCAGCGCCGGCCGCGACGGAGGTACAGGGCGGTGCCGACCGCCGCTCCGGCGGTCAGGACGAGAACGGTCGGGACCACCGACAGGTGCTGTTGCGCGGTGAACGACACGACCGCGACCGTGAGCGGCAACAGCCGCACGTCACCGCAGACGACGCACCACAGGAGCACCGCGGAGCACAGGAGCGGGTAACCGGCCATGCTGGAGCTGACCGGGTCGACGCGCGAGGACGCGCCGGTTGTGAACGTGATCGTCGCGAGCACCACGGCCGCCAGCACGCCGGCGACGGGACCGAGCTGGCGGAAGACCGCCCACGCGGCGACGAGGACGCAACTGCCGACGATGAGGATCGACACGAGGGGCATGCCGACGTCGCCGCCGAGCAACCGGACCGGGGCCGCCAACAGGTAGAAATGGAGCGGGCCGAGATGGTCGACGTTGCGTGTGGCGTCAACGTAGAGCTTCGATGACGACGGCTGGCCGGTCAGCGGCGTGTGCGACGTGCCGACGTCGAGCGCGCGGAGGCCCATGAGCGCGGGATCCGCGGCAGGTGCCCACTCGGGCACGACCCACGCGAACGCGAGGATCGGTGCCAGCGCGAGGGCGAGCGCGAAGGCGAGAGCGACCCACCTGGCGCGCGGGTCGAGGTCCCGGAGCCGGAAAACCGGGTGTGACGCGCGGTCGTTTCCCGCGCGGGGGGACGCGGGGTCGATCGCGTGATCGTTCGTGAGAGCCGTGGCTTCGATGCGGCGCGCGTCTCCTGACTAGGCGAAGAGGAAAGCCCCGCCGTCGACCATGAGGGTCTGGCCAGTGAGGTAGCGGCACGCGTCGGAACAGAGGAAGAGCGCCACGGGTCCGATGTCGTCCTCCGGATCGCCCTGCCGCCCGATCGGGTGCTCGCGGATGAACTGCGCGTACGCCTCCGTGTCGCGCGCGGCCGATTCCTGGCCCCGTTTCGACGCGGCACCGGGGGCGATGCAGTTCACGACGATGCCGTCACGGCCCCACTCGCGCGCGGCCGTGCGCGTCAGCGCGCGAATGGCTTCCTTCGATGCGTTGTAGGCCCCGTAGCCGCGCATGCCGGTGATGCCGGCCGCCGACGCGAAGTTGACGATGCGTCCCCACCCCGCCGCCTGCATGAGCGGATGGACGGCCTGCATGGCCCACAGCGACCCCTTGACGCCGGACGTGTAGAAGATGTCGACGTCGTCCTCGCTGACGGTGGCCATCGGCGCCTGGGGCCGGAACGTCTGCGCGTTGTTGACGAGGGCGTCGACCCGACCGAAGCGCTCGAGCGTCTGCGCGACCATCGCCTCGATCTGCTCGCGCTGCATGATGTCGCAGGCAACCGCGAGTGCGGGTACGCCCAGCTCGGTCAGCTCCGCGACCGTGCGCTCCGCCCGGTGCTCTTTCCATTCCGCGACCACGATGCTGGCCCCGCGCTTGCCGAGGTGGAGCGCGATGCCCCTGCCGATCCCCTGCCCCGCGCCGGTGACGATGACGACCCGTCCCTCGACGCCCTGCCGCTTGACGTCGTGCCTCTCGACCGTGGGCTCGTTCACTCCGGCGGGACACCCTGCCCTGCGAGCGCGCGCCGGTAGGCCTTCGGGAAGAAGGCCCGCCCCACCGCGCTGAGCACCGCCACGGGCGCCGCGTTGATCTCGATGCCCGTTCGGCCCATGCGGTCCAGCACGAGGCCTGCCACCTGCTCCTCGGTGCGACGGGCCGCTCGAGGCGGTGGCTTCATGCCCCGTTCGAGGCCGGCCAGGCCCAAGGGGGTGGGCACCCAACCCGGGTAGAGCACGTGGACGTGCACCCCGCGATCGGCCACCTCGTGGGCGATGCTCTCGGTGAAGGCGGACAGCGCGCCCTTCGAGGCGGCATAGGCGGGGATACCTGCCACCGGGGCGCGCACGCTGTCGGACGACACGTTCACGACGATGCCCGAACCGCGTCGCACCATGCCGGGCACGACCGCGAGGGTGCCGGCGACCGGCCCGAAGAAGTTGACGTCCATCAACCGACGGAAGGTGTCGATGCCGTCGTCGAACGCCGAGGCCGGCTCCGACGCGCCCGCGCAGTTGACGAGGATGTCGATGCGCCGATGCTCGGCCTCTACCGCGGCGAGGGCGGACCGGAACGCGTCAGCGTCGCCAATGTCGCATGCGACGGTCGTGCTCGCGGGCGACACGGCGCAGAGCAACTGCACCACCTCGTCGAGCACCGCCTTGCGCCGCGCCATGCCGACCACCACCGCGCCGCGGCCCGCGAGATCGAGCGCGAGACGACGTCCGATGCCCGACGAGGCGCCCGTCACAACCGCGACCTCACCGTCGAAGCGGCGCAACTCTGACGCAGGCCTCAGCTTCACGGAGGCTCAGGATAGAGTCCCCGCGTGTTCGGGGTCTTCCTCCCCCAGCTCCGCATGTCGTTCGCCACGATCGAGGCCAAGGCGAGGTCGGCCGAGGAGCTGGGCTACCACTCGGTCTGGCTCATGGACCACCTCGCGGCACCGGCGGCGCCCGAGCACGACACGCTCGAGGGCTGGACGCTCGCCGCGGCCTTGGCCGCGCGCACGTCCACCGTCCGGCTCGGTCACCTGGTCACCGCCAACCCGTTCCGGCACCCGGCGCTGCTCGCCAAGATGGCCGCGACCGTCGACGTCGTGAGCGGCGGGCGGCTCGAGCTGGGCCTCGGTTGGGGCTCGCTCGAGGACGAGCTCCTCACGTTCGGGATCGGCGTCGCCCCGCCGCCGATGCGCGCCGCTCAGCTCGGT
>VAWU01000062.1:145203-149040 GCA_005888325.1 Actinomycetota bacterium | reverse complement strand
GCGCGCGTTTCGGTGCAGCACCCGATCGGCCTCGCTCCGTCGACGGCCGCGCGCGTCGAGGTCGAACAGCTCACCACCAAGCGGTTCGGCGCGTGGGGAGGGATCGTGAGCGGAACCCCCGGCGAGGTCGTCGCCGCGCTCGCGCGTGAACGCGCGCTCGGAGTCGAGTTGTTCATCCTCCAGTTCCACGACTTCGCCACGCCTGAGACGCTGTCCCTGTTCGCCCGGGAGGTCATGCCGGCATTGTGAGCGCGCCCGAGTGGCACGAATGGGGTGCACCTACCCGCGTCCGCATCGATCACGCGCCGGTGTGGTTGTTCGCGCTCGCGGTCAAGGACCGGAACCCGTTGTACGCGAGCGAGCAGGCGGCGCGGGCGGCGGGGTTCGGGGCGGTGCCCTGCCCGCCCACCTTCACGTTCGTGATGGCTCACACCGGGGCCTGGCCCGACCTGCAGCCGGAGTCGCGCACCGAGGGCGGCGCGGCCGCTGCCAGCGTTGCGGCCGGACCGGGCCTCTACCTCCACGGCGAGCAGGAGTTCGTGTACCACCGTCAACCCGTGGTGGGCGACGAGCTCGAGGGGCGCACCCGGGTCTCCCTGCCACAGCGGAAGGACGGCGGGAGGCGACCCATGGAGCTCACGTGGTACCAGACGCGCTGGTGCGACCTCGACGGCGCGCCGGTGGTCGACGAGCTGATCACGTCGGTCTATCTGGCGGACGGCGCGCCGACCTGACCCGCTACGGCTTCTCCTTGCCGATGCGCCGGTACGCATCGGCCGGGATGGCGTCGACGTCCTTGTACACGTGGTGCACGCACACGTCGCCTTTGCCCGCGGCGGGGAACTCGACGCTCGTCTGGGTGCCGCCCCATTCCACCGGCTGCATCTCGTTGTTCACCGAGCAGTGCGCGCAGTAGACGGGGAGCTCGTCGCGCATGAACGTGCGCGGCGCGGGCTCGCGCAGCACGAGGTAGCCGTCACCGTCGTAGCGGCCGTCGTCGATCAGGCGGCCCCCGGTACCGCAGTGGAACGACAGCGTGATCTTCTCGGCGTCCTCCTCGACGGCGCATGTGCCGAAGTTGGCCACCATGGCCCGAGCGATGACCTTGGCCCTGGCGCTCGCCGGTAGCGAGCCCCAATCCACGCCAGTGTCGCGGCGGGGCCGAACGAACTCCTCTCCGGTGGTGCGCAACGCCCGCTCGACCGCTTCCTCCCCGATCTCGCGACCGACGAACGACAGCAACGAGGTGATCCAGTTGATCGAGTAGTCCTGCAGACTGCGCCACTGGCCCACGGCGCGGTCGATGAGCTCGACGGCGCGCTCGGTCTCGCCGGCGCGCACCGCCACCTTGGCCTGCTCCCAGGTCGGCGTCGTCATCGACGCGACGTCGTCGGCGGACAGCTCATTCACGAATGGCCTCCTCGATCAGGGTGCGGTCGTCGGCCGGCATCGGAAGTGTGAGGGCGAGGGCCCGGCCCTCCGCGCTCATCTTCTTCAGCGTCTTGCGCACGACGTCGATCATCTTGGGACGGTCGAGCTTGGCCGTCAGCTCCGCGAACTGGGTCTCGATGAACACCAGGCAGAGGGCGTCCTCGAGCACCTGCACGTCGGGGTCACGCGTGAGGTTCCGCTTCCGCACGATGTCCTGCACACGCGCGATCGTCGCCGCGTCGTAGCCCACCTCGTCGAGGATCGCGCCGACATCGGCGGCGTGGCGCTCGTGCAGGTCGCGCCGCCACCGCAGGTACCCGGCCCGGCCCTCGGGGTACGACGGGCGCGGCACGACCCAGCGCCGGATGTGATGGGCGCGTGCCGCGAGGAGCAGCGCGTCCGACGCGTCGGGGCGCAGGCGGGTCACCCAGGCGGTCATCAGCTCGGCATGCGCCAGCTCCTTGGGCCGGGTGACGCCCGACGGCCGGCCCGGCTCCGGCACCACGATCGTGTTGGGGTCGTCGGCGTTGGCGGCATCGATGGCCGCGATCGCGCGGGTGAGACGCTCGTCGTCCGCCGTCAACGCGGGAGGCCGAGAACGCGCTCGGCGATGATGTTGCGCTGGATCTCGGACGTGCCGCCGGCGATGGTGCCCGAGAACGAGCGCAGGTACTGCACCGCCCAGGAGCCGTCGCGCCACATCGGCGGCCCGGCGCGAGCCTGGTCGAGACCCTCCGGGCCCAGTGCCTCGACGGCCGTCAGGTAGATGCTCCGCTCCGTCTCGCTCGTGAAGAGCTTGAGTATCGCGTGCTCGAGGGCGGGCTCGCCCCGCTCGAACTTGGCGAACCCCCGGTAGCCGAGGAATCGCTGAGCCTGACTGTCGATGTAGAGCGACGCCACCGCGTCGCGAAAGCGCGTGTCGTCGCCCAACCGCTGCCCGTCGGCACCCTTCTCGTCGCCCAGCTCCACCAGTGCCTCGACCCCGCGCTCGACGTTCGCGACACTGCCGATCCACAGCATCCCGCGTTCGTGGCCGAGCGATCCCTGCGCCATCGCCCAACCGCCGTTGAGCTCGCCCACCAGGTTCTCGGCCGGCACCTCGACGTCAGTGAAGAACACCTCGTTGAAGTCGGCAAAGTCGCGCTCGGTGAGCTCGGGAAGCGGGCGACACGTGATGCCGGGAGTGCTCATGTCGATGACGAGGACGCTGATGCCCTTGTGCTTGGCCGCGTCGGGATCGGTGCGCACGAAGCAGAAGCACCAGTCGGCGTGATGGGCGCCCGACGTCCACACCTTCTGCCCGGTCACGACGAACTTGTCGCCGTCGCGCACCGCGCGCGTTGCCAGCGAGGCGAGGTCGCTGCCCGCGCCCGGCTCGCTCATGCCGAGGCACCACGTGATCTCGCCGCGCAAGGTGGGGAGGACGAAGCGCTCCTTCTGGGCGTCGTCGCCGAAGTCGAGGATCGACGGCGCGATGATCGACAGCCCCTGCGGGTTGAGCGACCGGGGGATCTGCCGGCGGGCGATCTCCTCGAAGTAGATCATCTGCTCGGTCGGCGTCGCGTTGCGACCACCGAGCTCGGGTGGCCAACCCGGCACCAGCCACCCTGCGTCGAACAGACGGCGCTGCCAGGCGCGCGCCCAGTCGGGCAGGTGGGCGCTCGACCGCTTCGCCTCGCTCATCTCCGCGACCGGTGGGAGGTGCTCGTCGAGCCAGCGGTCGAGACCGGCGCGGAACTCCTCGGCCTCCACGCTGTACCGCAGCCGCATGTGCGGCAGACTACCTGACACCCGCGTCACTGAACGCCGCCTCGGCGAAGGAGAGCACACCGTGGTCCACGAGGTCCCGCCGGTCGAACGCGTGCGCCCGGGGCTGTGGAGTGTCCCGGTGCCGATCCCCAACAGCCCGCTGGGCTACACCCTCGTCTACCTCTTCGAGACCGAGCGCGGCCCGGTGCTGGTGGACTCGGGCTGGGACGACGACACCACGTGGAAGGTGCTACAGGAAGGCATCGCGACGACGGGCCACGACGTGGCCGATTGCTACGGCGTGCTCGTGACCCACATGCACCCCGACCACCACGGGCTGTCGGGGCGCGTGCGAGACGCGTCGGGCGCCTGGGTGGCGATGCACCCGCAGGACGCGTTCATCCTCCAGCGCCGCTTCGAGATCGACGACGAGTGGCTGCTGCAGGCAGCGGCCATCCTGCTCGATTCGGGCGCGCCGGAGGAAGCGATCGCATCGCTCCCGACGATCGACGAGATCGGTCGCATGAAGCCCCCGGTCCTTCCCGACCGCAACCTCGCCGACGACCAGCGCGTCGACGTGCCCGGTTGGGACGTGCGCGCGCTCTGGACACCGGGCCACTCTCCGGGCCACACGTGCTTCATCGTCGGTCGTGACGT
>VAWU01000062.1:130071-145131 GCA_005888325.1 Actinomycetota bacterium | reverse complement strand
CTACATGCACTCGCTCCTGCGGGTGAGCCGGGAGGTCGTCGACGAGGTGCTCCCCGCCCACCAACACCGCTTCGACTCCCTTCCCCTGCGGGTGGGCGAGCTGCTGGCCCACCACGAGGAACGCCTCGACGCCATAGAGCAGTCGCTGCTCGAGCGACCGGAGACGTCGTGGGACATCGCCGCGGCCATGCCGTGGAACCGGGCATGGGACGACCTGGGCATCGTCATGAAGCGCACCGCGCTGTCGGAGGCCTTCGCCCACATCCGTTACCTCGAGCACCAGCGTCGGGTCGAGCGCACCCACGACGGCACGCCGATCAGCTGGCAGCTGACACCCGCGCGCGCCGCCGCGCTGCGCGCCGCGTAGCAGGAACGCGGGATGGACTTCGAGCTCAGCGAGGAGCAGGAGGCGCTGCGCCGCACGGTGCGCCGCTTCCTCGCGGAGCGGGCACCGATGACCTACGTGCGCGTCATGCTCGACGACGATCGCGGCACCACCGACGAGGTGTGGCGCGGCCTGGCGGACCTCGGAGTCACGGGCCTGCTCGTGCCGGAGGACCATGGGGGCGCGGGGATGGGCATGGTCGACGTCGGCGTCGTGCTCGAGGAGCTGGGGCGGGCGGTGCACCCGGGGCCGTTCCTTTCGTCGGCGGTGGCCGCCGTCTCGACCGTCCTCGCGGTGGGTTCGAGCGCCGATCGTGGCGACCTGCTCCCCGCCCTCGCCGACGGCTCGATGACGGCCACGCTCGCGCTGCTCGAGCCCGAGCGGCGGGCGGGCTGGCGCGCGCCGGCGACTCGCCTCGAAGGCGATCGGCTCTCGGGCACCAAGGTGATGGTGCCGGACGCGGTGGCCGCAGACATCGTGCTCGTCTCGGCCGCGTGCGACGGCGGGCTCGGCGTGTTCGCCGTCGACGCGCGGGCCGGCGGGGTGCGGATCACCCCCACGCCGACCGTCGACGGCACGCGCAAGCACGGCACCGTCGTGCTCGACGGCGCGCCGGGTCGCCGTCTCGGTGCACGCGCCACCGACGCCACCGACGCGGTCGCCGTCGTGGTCGACCGGGTGCTCGCCGCGCTGGTGGTGGACGGCCTCGGCGCCGCGGAGGCCGCGCTGGAGATGGCCGTCGCCTACGCGAAGGAGAGGACGCAGTTCGGCCGGCCCATCGGCTCGTTCCAGGCCGTGCAGCACCTGTGCGCCGACATGCTCCTGTCGCTCGAGCTGGGGCGCGCCGGCGCGTACTACGCGCTGTGGGCCGCGGACGAGGCGAACGCGGGCGGCACCGGAGGCCTCGAACCGACCCCGGACGGCTCGGCGCAGGTTGCGGAGGCCCATCGTGCCGCCACCATGGCCAAGGCGTTCGCGGGCGACGCCTTCTTCCGCATCGGCGCCAACGCGATCCAGGTCTTCGGCGGCATCGGCTTCACGTGGGAGCACGACGTCCACCTGTTCTACAAGCGCCTGCTCACCCTGCAACAGGCCTACGGCACCGGCACCGAGCACCTCGAGGAGCTGGCCGACCTGATCCTCCCGTCGGTCAGCTCCGCGAACGGGTGAGCAGCAGACAGCCCGCGAGCGGACCGCCCCCCGCGGCGGCGACCGCCACCTCGGGCTCGCCCGGCACCTGACGATCGCCGCCTTCGCCCCACAGCTGGGTGCAGGCCTCGTGCAGGAACCCGTAGCCGTGGAGGCGGCCGCCCGACAGCTGGCCGCCGTTGGTGTTCAGCGCGACCTGGCCGCCGACCCGGGCGATGCGCTCGCCGCCCTCGATGAAGGGGCCACCCTCGCCTTTCGCGCAGAACCCGAGCGCCTCCAGCCACGCCATGGCGATGAAGCTGAAGCCGTCGTAGAGCCCGGCCACGCGTACGTCGGAGGGCTTCAGGTCGGTGCGCGACCACATCATCGCGGCTGCGTCGCGGAGGCAGAAGGTCGTGAGGTCCTCCCACTGGTCCCACGACGGGCGGCCGCGGATCGCGCTGCCGATGGCCTCGACGCGGACGGGCGGCTTGCGCAGGTCTGCGGCAGCCTCGGCGCGCGACACGATGACCGCGGTGCCGCCGTCGCACGGGACGTCGCAGTCGAAGAGGCAGAACGGCGACGTGATCATGCGCGCGTCCATGTAGTCGTCGATCGACATGGGGTCGCGGTAGATGGCTCGGGGGTTGAGCTGCGCGTTCTTGCGGGCGTTGAGCGCGATCTGCGCGAGCTGTTCTCGCGTCGTGCCGTACTCGTGGAAGTGGCGCTGCGCGTACAGGGCGATCCAGTTGGCGGCCGAGGGCGCGCCGAACGGCAGGCTCCACTGCATGAAGCCGCCGGCGCGGAACGAGCCCCCTCCCCCGCCCATGGTGACGCTCGCCCGTCCCTTGTCGCCCTGAGCCGATCCCTCGTAGACGGTGCGGAAGCAGAGGACGTGGTTGGCATAGCCGGCGGCGACTGCGGCGCAGGCCGTGATCACCGATCCCAGCTGCGAGGGGTTCTCGAGCCCGCCGTTCAGCCAGTTGAGCTTCAGGCGGAGGGCGTCCTGCACCTCGTTGACGCCGGCACCGGAGAAGCCGGGAGGCGTGTCCATGTTGCCGGGATAGGTGGCGACGCCGTCGATGTCGTCACGCGTGAGCCCGGCGTCGGCGATGGCGGCGAGCGCGGCATCGACCGTGAGATCGACCCCGGTGCGGTGGAGGCGGCGCCCGATCTCGGACTGGCCGATGCCGGAGATGACGGCCTTGCGCTCGCCGACCTCGATCGCGCTCACTCGCCGCCGTTCATTCGGCCGCCGCGGGCTCGAAGAGCGGCAGCCACACGTCGTCGTGGTGTTCGAACGTGACCTGGACGGGCATCCCGATGCGCACGTCGTCGGGTGCGCAGCCGACGATGTTGGTCATCAGCCGCACCGAAGGCTGCTCGTCGATCTCGACGAGCGCCACCACGTAGGGAGGGTCGTAGCCCGGGATCCACGGCTGATGGTTGACGGTGAAGGTGGCGACCGTAGCCCGTCCGCTCACCGCCGTCGGAGTGAGCCGTTTGCAGAGGCACACGGGACAGATCGGCGACGGCGGGTGGACGAGGAAGCCGCACTCGTCGCACCGGAGGAAACGCAGCCGTCCGTCCTCGCCCGACATCCAGAAGAACCGGTTCTCGTCGTTGACGCGCGGCAGGATGCGGAAGGGCGCGTCACCCACGGTCAGTCGACCTCGGTCTCCTGCTCCTGCGCCGCGTTGAATCCCTTGCGGGCGTACGGCAGGGCCTCGACCGCGCGCAACAGCCCGAAGGCGGGCTCGGTGAGCAGGATCGATCCCGCGATCTCGTCCCACGTGGCGCCCACCTCGGCCGCGAGCATCGCGTGCCGTTGCACCCCTTCCGGGTTGCGGAGGATCACCGTGCAGACCATGCGGATCAGCTCGTGGGTCTTGCGGTCGGGCGCGGTGAGCGAGTCGATCTTGGCCAGCCACGCGTTCTGCGCCTCGTGCACGCCCGGGGCAACCGCGTGGAGGTGCTTCTCGAACGGGAACACCCACTCCTGCTGATCGCTCACGTTCGTCCTCCGGGGCGCGCGTCGATGGGCGAGGCCATCGTAGGGGTCCGGGTTCGACCGATCAGCCGCGGGTGGGGAGGTTGGCGGTCGCCTCGCCGGTGACCTTGACCTCACCGTCCTGGTTCACGAGGGTGCACTCGAGGTCGACGAGGTGCGCGCCGTCCTCCTTGCGCTTGCCGGTGACCTTGACCTTGGTGACGAAGGTCTCGCCCGGCCAGGTCTGCTTGGCGAAGCGCACCCGGTAGCGGGTGAGGTTGCCGACGCCTACGTAGTCGGTGATGGCGGTGGCGAGGAAGCCGGCCGAGAACATCCCGTGGCCGAACACGCTGGGCAGGCCCGCCTCCTTGGCCTTCACCTCGTCGGTGTGCATCGGGTTGAAGTCTCCCGACGCGCCCGCGTACTGGACGAGGTCGGTGCGGGTCAGCTCGTGCGAGAGCTCGGGCGCCTCGTCCCCCTCGTTCACGTCGTCGAAGAACAGCTTTCGCTCGCCCATCCGCTTACCCTGTCCGTTCCCTGACATGGCTGTCAACCTTCGTCATCGTGTGTCGGGGTCGAGCTCGAGGGCCAGCGAGTTGATGCAGAAGCGCTGCCCCGTCGGCGCAGGGCCGTCGTCGAACACGTGGCCGAGGTGGGAACCGCACCGCTTGCACCGCACCTCGGTGCGGACCATGCCGTGGGCCCGGTCGGGGATCAGCTCCACCTGGGCGCGGTTCACGGGCTCGTAGAAGCTGGGCCAGCCCGTCCCCGAGTCGAACTTGGTGTCGGACCGGAACAGCTCGGCCCCGCACGCCGCGCACCGGTAGGTGCCGTCGTCCTTGACGTGGACGTACTTACCGCTGAACGGGGGCTCGGTGCCGGCCCGCCGCAACACCGCGTACTGCTCGGGCGAGAGCTCCGACTGCCATTCCTCGTCGGTCTTGGCGACCGGGTCCGTGCCCCCGTCGGTGCTCCGGTCGGCGCGCTCAGATGTCATGCGCCCAGCCTACGGCTGCGCGGTGACCTCCGCGAGCTGCCCCGGCGACGGCGGCGCATCCGACGCGGGCACGGACCAGTACCACCGGGCCCTGGGCGAGTCGAGGGCCGCGCCCGGCGCGGGCCCTTCGGACGACGGGGCGGCCGGTCGCTCGGTGCGCGCGTCGAGGCGCGCGACAGCGCCGTCGAGCTCGGCCATGAGCCGGTCGAGCCGGTCCATGGCCGCCACCAACCTGGATTTCGCAGACGACGGACGAGACGGGTCTCCCACGTCGTCACCTCCGGACCAGCCGAGCCTCGAGCCCTTTCTACTCGCTCACGCCCCACCGCGGAACAGTGGTCGCGTCGTTTTCGGAACCGGCTCCGGTCGCGCGGACCAGCACCTCACCGAGGGTGACGCGAGGGCACTCGAGCGTGGGATTCGCGGCGCCGGTCGACCCCGACGGTGGAGGGCGCGCAAAGCGCCCGGGGGGACTGCCGCGGACCACATGATCGGCACTACGGTCGCGCCATGGCAAAGATCGTTGTGGCCGGAGGCGGCGCGTGCGGACTGGCTGCGGCGCTCATGTTGGCGGCCGACGCGCACGAGGTGACCGTGCTCGAGCGCGACCCCGCGCCGCCCCCCGGCTCTCAGGAGGTGGCCTGGCGCGAATGGGAGCGGCGAGGGGTCACCCAGTTCCGGTTGCTGCACGTGTTCGGTTCCCGATGGCGCCAGATCATCGAGGCCGAGCTCCCCGACGTGGCGAAGGCACTCGACGCCGCCGGTGCGCTCCGGTTCAACCCGATGGGGGGGTGGCGGGACGGCGACGAGCGCTACGAGATGCTGACCGGGCGACGGCCGGTCGTGGAAGCCGTGCTCGCTGCGGTCGCGGCGGCGGCGCCGGACGTCACGGTGCTGCGGGGCGTCGCGGTGGCCGGCCTGCGCACGGGCGAGCCGTCGGGCGACGGCATCCCGCACGTCGTCGGGGTCCGCACCGAGGCGGGTGACGACATCGACGCCGACCTGGTCGTCGATGCCACCGGACGACGGTCACCGATGCCCGCGTGGCTGAGGGCGATCGGGGCACGGGAACCCGCTCAGGAGCTCGAGGACTCCGGTTTCGTGTACTACGGCCGGCATTTCCGATCGGACGACGGCTCGATCCCGCCGATGATGGGCGGCCTCCTCCAGCACTACGACTCGGTCTGCACGCTCACCCTGCCCGCCGACAACGGCACCTGGGGCGTCGGCATCACGGCGAGCGCCAAGGACGCGAAGCTCCGACGGCTGGCGGACTCCGACACCTGGATGAAGGCGGTGCGCAGTTACCCGCTCATCGCCCACTGGGTCGACGCCGCGCCGCTCGAGGAGGCGCCGATGGTCATGGCCAAGATCGAGGACCGCCATCGCCGCGTCGTGGTCGACGGCCGACCTGTGGCCACGGGCGTCGTCGTCGTCGGCGACAGCTGGGCGTGCACCAACCCGTCGCTGGGGCGTGGGGCCTCGATCGGGCTGGTGCACGTCGAGGCGCTCAGAGACCACCTGCGCTCGACGGCCCTCGACGATCCGCTCGGCTTCGC
Source organism: Actinomycetota bacterium (assembly GCA_005888325.1). Classification (NCBI taxonomy): domain Bacteria; kingdom Bacillati; phylum Actinomycetota; species Actinomycetota bacterium. The sequence continues at coordinate 139,072 of VAWU01000062.1, read as the reverse complement.
GCTCGGCTGGGACGAGACGACCGAGGCCGTCGTCGGTCCCTGGTACAGCAGCACACTCGCGTTCGACCGTCACCGCCTGGCCGAGATCGACGCGCAGATCGCGGGGCAGGCCTACGCTCCCGACGACCCGACGTGGTCCATCACCAAGGCGATGGAACGGGCGTCGACGCAGGATCCCGACGTGCTGCGCGGGTTCCTTCGCATCGCGACGGTGCAGGAGACGCCCGACGAGGTCCTGGCCCAACCCGGCATCCTCGATGCGATCATCACCAAGGGCGCGGGCTGGGAGCACGACGAGGCGCCGGGACCGTCGCGCGCCGAGCTGGTTTCGATCGTGAAGGGGTGAGGACATGCGTGTTGACGTGAACGGCGTGGGAATCGACTTCGATGTCTCGGGTCCCGAAGGCGGCCGGCCGCTCGTGCTGCTGCACGGCTTCCCAGACACCCGCCGGCTGTGGCGCAACCAGGTGCCGGCGCTCGTCGACGCGGGCTTCCGCGTGATCGTCCCCGATCTCCGGGGGTACGGCCGCTCCGACAAGCCGGCCGAGGTCGACGCGTACAACCTGATGTTCCTCGCGGGCGACGTGCTGGGTGTGCTCGATGCAGTCGGCGTCGAGCGGGCTCACGTCGTCGGGCACGACTGGGGTGCAGCCCTCGCCTGGGGGCTGGGCGCCATGGCCGGCGACCGCGTCGACCACCTCGTCGCGCTGTCCGTCGGCAACCCGGCTGCGTTTCGCGCCGCCGGGCTCCCGCAGCAGGAGAAGTCCTGGTACATGCTGCTGTTCCAGTTCACAGGCGTCGCCGAGCAATGGCTCACGGCCGACGACTGGTCGAACTTCCGAGCATGGTCGCACCATCCCGACACGGAAGCCGTCATCGCCGATCTCGAACGCGACGCGTCGTTGACACCGGGCCTCAACTGGTACCGGGCGAACATCCCGCCCGAGGCCTGGGTCGGGCCTCCGCCGGACCTACCTCAGGTGCAGGCTCCGACGATGGGGCTGTGGTCGAGCGGCGACTTCGCGCTCACCGAGGACCAGATGACGCTCTCCGCCAAACATTGCGCCAACTCGTTCCGATACGAGCGAGTCGACGGCCCCGGCCATTGGATGCAGCTCGAAGCGCCTGATCGGGTGAACGCGCTGCTCCTCGACTTCCTGCCGGTCTGAGCTTCATGACGGGGCTTGCTGGGGCCAGCCGTCGCGCCACTCGAGGGCGATGATCATGACCGATCCACAGACGCCGTCGACGAACGCACCTGCCGAGCCGGAGCGGGTCGAGCTGGACCTGCGCGACCACGACAACGGCAGCGAGGTCTCCGACGTGCGGCGCGACCCGGAGCCGACAGCACCGGTGCACGATGGGCCAGAGGAGATGGTGAGCCGCCGGCAGGCCTCCGCGCGCTTCGGCCTCGACCCCGACGTGCTGCGCAGGCTGGAGAAGCGCGGCGAGCTCACGCCGTCACGCAAGACTTCGCGTGGGCCAGTCTACTACGCGGTCTCCGACCTGGAGCGAGTTGCGGCCGAGCACGCACGTGAAGCAGACGGCCGGCCGCTCACGGGCGGGCTCGTCCTGCCGCCGGAGCGCCTCTGGGAGATGGTGGAGGAGGCCCGCCGCGACGCTGTCGAGGCGTGTACGCGTGCGAGCGCGCTCGAGGCCGAGGTGAAGGTGCTGCGGGCCATGGTGGAGCGCCTGCTGGCCGAGCGCAACGAGGCGTCGACCCGTCCGCCGGGTGAGACGACGGCCGAGCGGGCGCGTCGATGGTCCGGCCAGTGGGAGCAGCACGAGCGCGAGCAGCAGCGCTTGCAGCAACAGCAGCACGAGGCGTCGACGAGGGGGTCCTGGTGGCCTCGCAAGAGCTGAACGGGAGTCCGGTCGATCGGGAGTCGGGGTGACCACGTTCATCACGCGCTTCGACACCAACGGCACCGGCATTCGTCTCGCGGTCAAGGACCTCATCGACATGGAGGGCGTGCCGACGACCGCGGGCTGCCGAGTGGTGGCCGACGCGGCCGAACCCGCCACCCGAGACGCGCCCTTGCTGGCAGGCGCCCGCGCCGCAGGAGTGCGCATCGTCGGCAAGGCCAACCTGCACGAGCTGGCGTTCGGCGCGAGCGGTGTGAACCACCACTTCGGCACGCCGGTCAATCCCCTCGACCCGGCGCTGGTTCCCGGGGGCTCGTCGAGCGGCTCGGCCGTCGCCGTGGGCAGCGGCGACGCCGACGTGGCCTTCGGCAGCGACACGGGCGGGTCGGTGCGCATCCCGTCCGCGTGCTGCGGCACCGCAGGTCTCAAGACCACCCACGGCCGTGTCTCCCTCGAGGGAGTCTGGCCGCTCGCGCTCAGCCTCGACACCATCGGGCCCATGGCGGCCGACGTCGACGGCGTGATCCTCGGCATGCAGCTGCTCGAGCCCGGCTTCGAGCCGGCCGCGACACTCCCGTCGGTGATCGGCCGCTTCCGCCCCGACGGGGTCGACCCCGCGGTCGACGAGGCCGTCGACCGGCTGCTGGCCGCCAGCGAGCTCGAGGTGCTCGAGATCGAGCTGCCCGGCTGGGCTGCGGCGCAGGCAGCCGGCGGCACCGTCCTCATCGCCGAGGCGTGGCAGGCGGACCGCCGGCTGCTCGACCGGCGCGACGGGCTCGGAGCCGACGTCGCCGAGCGGCTCGAGCTCGGAAAGCACATCTCCTCCGACGCGGTCGACGCGGCCCTCGAGAGCTGCGCGGCGTGGAGAGCCGAGCTCGAGGAAGCCCTCTCGCGCGTCGAGCTCGTCGCCCTCCCGACGCTCATCCGGTTCCCGCCGCGCATCGACGCGATGGACGACGACATCCACCTGTCGACCCTCACGGTGCCGATCAACGCGTCCGGGCTGCCCGCGCTCGCGATGCCCGCGCCGGCCACAGGCGCGCTCCCGGCGAGCATCCAGCTCGTCGGCCCGCACAACGGGGAGGAGCGCGTTCTCGCGGCAGGCCGCGTGCTGGAAGCGGTCGCCGGTTCGCTCTCGTAGCCGCCCGGTGCGCTAACCGGGCTCGCGGCGCGCCGCGTCGCGGAGCAGGCGCTTGAGGACCTTCCCGCTCGGGTCGCGCGGCAGCTCGTCGACGAGCTCCCACTCGCGCGGCACCTTGTAGTCGGCGAGCCGGGCGCGCACATGGCCCGCGAGCTCGTCGACCTGCAGACCCGGCCGGCCCTCGACCACCGCCTTCAGGCGCTCGCCGTCACGCGCGTCCGGCACACCGAACACCGCGCAGTCGACGACGGCCGGGTGGGTGTGGAGCACCTCCTCGACCTCGCGCGGCGCGATGTTGATGCCGCCCCACAGCACCATGTCGGACGCGCGGTCGGTGATGTAGAGGTAGCCGTCGTCGTCGAGGTAGCCGATGTCGCCGACCGTGAACGCGTCGTCGCGCCAGGCCGACGACGTCTTGTCGGGGTCATTGTGGTAGTGGAACTTCCAGGTCCCCATGGGCGTCACGTAGATGAGGCCCTGCTCCCCCGCCGGCAAGGGTGCGCCGTCGTCGCCGATGATCCGCACCTCGACCCCCGGCCAGGGGCGGCCCACGCTGCCGGGGTGGGTGAGCCACTCTTCGGGGGAGATGCGCGTGGCTCCGCCTTCGCTCGCGCCGTAGAGCTCGTGGATCTCGGCCGGCGCGAGCGCCTCCATCACCCGATGCTTCACCGCCACGGGGCACGGGGCCGCGGCGTGCACGATCAGCCGCAGGCTGGAGATGTCGAAGCCCGCGCGCTCTTCGTCGGGCACCTCGAGGATGCGGATGAAATGGGCGGGCACGAGGAACGAGCGGGTGGCGTGGTGGCGCTCGACCAGGCGCAGCCATTCGCGCGCGTCCCACGACTGCAGGATCACCGTGGTGGCCCCGACGTAGAGCGCGGTCGACGCCCAGCCGCCGTGGGCGGCGTGGTACGACGGGCCCGCCATCACGTAGACGTCGTCGGGCGTCCACGACCAGAGCGCGACCTGGCCGTTCTGGCTCATGCGGGCCACCTCGCCCGTGAAGCGACCGTGGATCACGCCCTTCGGCCGCGCCGTCGTGCCCGATGTGTAGAAGACGAACGACGGTGCCGCACCGCTCTCGAGGCGCGCGACATCGGAACCGTCGTCGCCATTGTCATCGGTCGAGCCCGCGACCGCGGCCTCGTAGCCGGGGCCGGTCACCAACGTCCGGCAGCGCGGCGCCTGCGTGCGCGCCGCCTCGACGGTCGGGAGCAGTGACGGCGCGGTGACCACGACGCTCGCTTCCGAGTCCGCGAGCACGTAGCCGAGCTCCTCGGCCTTGAGGTGCCAGTTGACGGGCAGGAACGGCGCCTGCAGCTTCGCGGCGGCCGTCGCGACGTCGAAGAACTCGAGGCAGTTGGGCAGCACGACCGCCACCGCCCGGTCGTCGCCCGCGCCGAGGCCGTCGAGCAGATGCGCCAGCCGGTTGGAGCGATCGTCGAGCTCCGCGTACGTGCGCACATCGTCGCCCAGCACCAGCGCAGCCTTGTCGGGTGTCTCCTTCGCGTGAAGCGTGATGCCGCAGGACTCGACTGACACGGCCGTCACAGTAGTGTTCGACGCCGTGAGCCTTCTCGAGGGCGTGCGCGTCCTCGACCTCGGGATCTGGCGGCCCGCGCCGTACGCGGCCCAGCTGCTGGCCGACCTCGGCGCCGACGTCGTCAAGATCGAGCCACCGGGCGGCGACCCCATGCGCGCCTTCCCCGAGCTGTTCGAGCGGCTCACGCGCCGAAAGCGCTGCATCGAGCTCGATCTGCACGACGACGGTGACCGCCGGCGCGCGGTCGAGCTCGCCGCCGATGTGGACATCGCGGTCGAGGGCTTCCGGCCCGGCGTGGCCGACCGCCTCGGCGTCGGGTACGAGGCCCTCCGCGCGGCCAACCCGTCGATCGTCTACTGCTCGATCTCCGGCTACGGGCAGGAGGGACCGCGGGCGAACGCGCCCGGCCACGACGTCAACTACCAGGGGTACGCGGGCGTCCTCGCCCCCCGCCCGGGCGACATCCCCACGCAGCCGCGCGTGCCGTACGCGGACCTCGCCGCCGGTCTGGCGGGGGCGATGGCGATGTGCGCGGCGTACATCCGGCGGCTGCGCAGCGGTGAGGGCGAGTACGTCGACGTCTCCATGACCGACGTGCTCGCGCACTGGAACGGCGAGCGCGACGGCACGATCGTCGCGAGCGACGACTTGGACGGCGTCATCATGGGCGTACCCGGCTACGGCGTCTACGCCACGGCCGACGGGCGCTGGGTATCGCTCGGCATCACCTCCGAGGACCGGTTCTGGTCGAGCCTCTGCGAGGCCCTCGGTCTGCAGCAGCACGCGGCGATGCCTTTCCCCGAGCGGATGCGTCGCCACACCGAGCTCGACGCGGCTGTGGCGGACGGGCTCTCGCGCCTTTCGCGCGACGAGGCGGTCGAGTGTCTCGACCGAGCGGGTGTGCCCGTCGCGCCGGTGCTCACGCGCCAGGAGATGGTCGGCGCGCTGGGCGCGTCGGCGCTGGTGCACCCGGCTCGCTACCGTCACCACCCGGTGCTGTGACGCCCGACTGGCGGCTGCGCGACGTCCCTGCGGCGTTGCGCGAGCGTTACGTCGCCGCGGGTCAGTGGACCGACGACACGCTCGGCGCGGTGCTCGACACCGGGCTGGCACGCGCCGCGTCACAGCCGTTCACCGTGCGGTCCCACACCCGCCCGTGGCGGGGCACGCTCGGCGAGGTGCGCACGATGGCGCAACACGTCGCCGGCGGTCTGCGGGCGCGCGGGGTGGGCCCGGGTGACGCGGTCGCGTTCCAGCTCCCCAACTGGGTGGAAGCGGCGGCCACGTTCTACGCCGTGAGCCTCCTCGGCGCCGTGGTCGTGCCCGTCGTGCACTTCTACGGAGCCAAGGAGGTCGGCTACATCCTCCGACGCACCCAGGTGAAGGCGCTCGTCACCGCGGCGCGCTTCGGCCACCTCGACTACCTCGCCAACCTCGAGCTATTGCGCCCCGACCTTCGCGACCTCGAACTGGTTGCTGTCGTCGACGATGACGGCCACGACTCGGGCCGCGACCGCGAGCACGTCGCGTTCGCGGACCTGCTGCGCGCCGAGGCGGTTCGGGCGCCGGCAAAAGTCGACCCGTCGAGCCCCGCCCTGGTCGCGTACACGAGCGGCACGACGTCGGACCCGAAGGGCGTCATCCACTCGCACCGCACGATCGTCTTCGAGGTAAAGCAGCTGTCGGCCATGCAGGCGAGCGGCGCGCGACCGTCGCTCGTAGGCGCGCCCGTCGGTCACGGCATCGGCATGCTCGCGGCGTTGCTGCTCCCCGTCTGGCAGGGCGGCGCCATCCATCTCATCGACCAGTGGGTGCCGGGCGACGTGCTCGCCGCCATGCTCGAGGACGACCTGTCGAGCGGCACCGGTGCCACCTTCTTCCTCACCAGCCTGCTCGACGACCCGCGCATCACCGACCGCCACCTCGAGCTGATGCACCACATGGGCCTCGGCGGCTCCGCGGTGCCGTACGCGGTGGCCGAGCGGGCCACCCGGCTCGGCCTGTCGGTCGTGCGGCTCTACGGGTCGACCGAGCACCCCTCGACGACCGGGTGCACCCACGCCGACCCGCTCGACAAGCGGCTCCGCACCGACGGCCGTCCGATGCCCGGCGTCGAGCTGCGCCTCGTCGACGACCGAGGGCGAGACGTCGGTGTCGACGCGCCGGGTGAGATCGTGAGCCGTGGCGCCGACTGCTTCGTCGGCTACACCGACGCCGCGCTGAACGCCGCGTGCTTCGATGCCGACGGCTGGTACGCGACCGGCGACGTCGGTGTGCTCGACGCGGAGGGCTACGTCGCGATCGTCGACCGCAAGAAGGACATCATCATCCGAGGAGGCGAGAACATCAGCGCCCTCGAGGTGGAGGAGCTGCTCCTTCGCATGGAGGGCGTCGCCGAGGTCGCGGTGGTTTCGGCTCCCGACCGCCGTCTGGGGGAGCACGCGGCGGCGTTCGTCCGCCTCTTGCCGGGCACGACCGCCCCCGACCTGCGCGCGGTGAGCGCCCACCTCGAGGCCGCGGGCCTCGCCCGCCAGAAATGGCCCGAGACGCTGCAGTTCGTGGAGGACTTCCCGCGTACCCCGACCGGGAAGGTGCAGAAGTTCGTGCTGCGGGAGCGGCTACGGGCCGCGGCCGGCTAGTCTGACGGCAGCGTCAGCGTCGAACCTGAGCGTCGGACCAGTGATTGTGGAAGGGGCGAAGATGCGGCTCGAGGACCTGATCCTGGTGAGCGTCGACGACCACACCGTCGAACCGCCCGACATGTTCGAGCACCAGCTGCCCGCCAAGTGGCGGGACCAGGCGCCGAAGAGCGTCCGGAAGGACAGCGGCATCGACGTCTGGGTGTACGAGGGGAACGAGATCCCCAACATCGGGCTCAACGCCGTCGCCGGCCGACCGCCCGAGGAGTACAACATCGAGCCGACGCGCTACTCCGACATCCGCCGCGGCTGCTACGACATCCACGAGCGGGTGAACGACATGAACCGCAACGGCCTCCTCGGCTCGATGTGCTTTCCGTCGTTCGTCCAGTTCTGCGGCCAGCTGTTCTCGAAGTCGAAGGACCTCGACACCGGGCTCGTGATGCTCAAGGCGTACAACGACTGGCACGTCGACGAGTGGTGCGGCACCTACCCCGGCCGCTTCATCCCTCTGTCCATCCCCCCGATCTGGAGCCCGGAGGAGATGGCCAAGGAGGTCAGGCGCATGGCCGCCAAGGGCTGCCACGCGGTGACGTTCTCCGAGAACCCCGCCCGCCTGGGCTGGCCCCACATCTTCGGAGATCACTGGGACCCGTTCTTCGCCGCGTGCGCGGACGAGGGCACCGTGATCTGCCTCCACATCGGCTCGTCGTCGACGATGCTCGGGCTCGAGCCGGGCGCGCCGATCGACTGCCTGATCACGATGACTCCGCTGAACGCGATGAGCGCGGCCACCGACCTGTTGTGGTCGCCCGTGCTGCGGAAGTTCCCCGACATCAAGTTCGCGTTGTCCGAGGGCTCGATCGGCTGGCTCCCCTACTGGCTCGAGCGCGTCGACTACGTCTACCAGCAACACCGCTTCTGGACGCACCAGGACTTCGGCGACCAGCTGCCGAGCCAGGTGGCACGCGACCACTTCACGTTCTGCTTCATCAACGACTACGCAGGTGTCGAGCAGCGCGAGCTCATCGGCGTCGACAACATCACGTGGGAGTGCGACTACCCGCACTCCGACTCGACGTGGCCGCACTCCCCCGAAGCGCTGATGAAGCACTTCGACGACACGGTGTCCGACGACCACATCAACAAGATGACGCACGTCAACGCCATGCGCGCCTTCCGCTACGACCCCTTCTCACATCGCCCGCGTGAGCGGTGCACCGTCGGCGCCCTGCGCGCCGAAGCCGGCGAGTGAGGGAGCACCGCTACAGCTTCGAGATGCCGCACGCGGCCTCGCGCATCTGGGCCCTCTTCCAGGACTACGACCGCTGGACCGACTACGCACCGATGGTGATCCGCGTCGACGTGCTGTGGCCCGGCGACGAGCGGCAGAACGGCCGGCTCCGTCGGGTGATCTACAAGATGCCGGGGGGCCGCCGGGGCTCGGCGCTGGAGCTGGTGCACGACGTCGAGGAGTCGCCCGAGGGCTACGGCTACACGTACACGATGATCTCGAGCGACCCGGGGAACGACCAGACCGGCAAGGTGCGCCTCGAGCCCCTCGGCCCGGACCGCACCCGGTTCTCCTTCGAGGAGCGCTACAACCTGACGAAGGCGCCGTGGAAGTGGTTCGAGGGCCCCATCTACAAGTTCATCAACAAGAACAACGAGGACTCCATGCGGCGGGCCTCGCAGTGGCTCAGCGCGCACCCGGAGTACCGCGCCGACCTCACCCCCACTCCCCCTCCCGTTCTCTGAACGGATGTCGGGTGGGGGTCAGGGGTCGCGGGGCAGGCCCAGCACGCGTTCGGC
>VAWU01000062.1:43954-130015 GCA_005888325.1 Actinomycetota bacterium | reverse complement strand
CGGGATCGCCTTCGGCGGTGGTGGCGGCCGCGGGGCCGAGCAGCTCGAGCCCGTACTCCTGCACCCGCTGCTCGTGCTCGACGCCCAGGAGCTTGCGCACGCTCGATTCGGCGGGGTCGGGGTCGGCGCCCGACACCGACCGGGCCGTACCCCGGTAGCCGAGCAGCGCGAGCGACTGCGCCTCGGCGAGGAGGCCACCGAGCGTGTCGAGCGCGAGCGAGTCGCCGGCCGCGGGTGAGCCCTCCACCAGGCCGAGGAGCGCCTCGACGCCGTAGCCGAACGAGGAGCCCGACCCCATCGACACCCGCTCGTTGGCCAGCGTGTTGCGGGCGAGCGGCCAGCCGCCGTCGACGGGCCCGACCACGGACGCGTCGGGCACGAACACGTCGGACAGGAAGATCTCGTTGAACCAGGCCACGCCCGTGAGCTCGCGCAGGGGACGGATGTCGAGGCCGGGTGAACGCATGTCGAGGACGAAATAGGTGATGCCGAGGTGCTTGGGCGCGTCGGCATTGGTGCGAGCGAGACAGATCGCGAGGTCGGCATCGCGTGCCATCGACGTCCACACCTTCTGCCCGCTCAACAGCCAGCCGCCGTCGGTCCGCACCGCCTTGGTGGTCAGCGAGGCCAGGTCACTCCCCGCTCCGGGCTCGCTGAACATCTGGCACCAGCTGAGCTCGCCGAGGAGCGTGGGCTGCACCCACCGATCCTGCTGCTCGGCCGTGCCGTGGGTGATGATCGTGGGCAGGGCCCACGCGCCCACCGCGAGATGCGGACGCCGGATGCGCGCCTTGCGGAACTCCTCGTCGATCACCAGCTGTTCGACCGCGCCGGCGTCGCGTCCCCACGGGCGGGGCCAGTTGGGCACGATGTAGCCCTCGGCGACCATGCGCGCACGCTTGGCCGGCCGGTCGAGCTGCGCGATCTCCTCGAGGAAGGCGCGCACCTCGACCCGGTACGCGTCCGCCTCCTCCGGCAGCTCGAGGTCGAGCGCACGCCGTTCGCCCGCGAGCGCGAGCGTCGCCACCTGCGCGCGCCACGACGAGGAGCCGCCCAGCAGCGCCCGCAGGCTCACGGCCCGCTTCAGGTAGATGTGGGCGTCGTGCTCCCAGGTGAACCCGATGCCACCGTGGAGCTGCACGGTGTCCTTCGCGCACCGAACGAACCCGTCGAGCGCGATCCCCGCGGCGACCGCGGCGGGCAGGGTGGCCGTGGCGGCGTCGGCGACAGCCCGCGCCGCGTCCCATGTGGTGCCGCGCATCTGCTCGACGGTGATGAGCATGTCGGCGAGCCTGTGCTTCACCGCCTGGAACTGCCCGATGGGGCGGCCGAACTGCTCTCGCACCTTGGCGTAGGCCGACGTGGTGTCGAGGCACCAGCCCGCGCCGCCCGCGCACTCGGCCGCCACCATCACCGCGGCCAGCACGTGCGCCCGATCGCGCGACACGCCGCGCAGCACGCGGTCGGGATCGCGCCTCACCCGCACCGATCCCACGCGCCTCGTTGGGTCGAGGCTCGGCAACGGTGCCACGTCGACCTCGCCGGCCTCGACGTCGAAGACGCCCCAGCCGTCGTCGACGGGCAGGAGCACGAGGCGGGCGAGCACCGCGCCGAGCACCGGCGCGTCCGCGTCGAGCGCGACCGCGGCGGGCGTGGTGCCGTCGAGCAGGCCGGGCAGCAGCGTTCGGTCGTCGGACTCGGCGACGATGGCGGCCGCCAGCGCGGTGGGCAGGAACGGCCCGGGCGCGGCGGCGCGGCCCAGCTCCTCGAGCACGACCGCGAGCTCGAGCACGCCGTAGCCCTGGCCACCGTGCTCCTCGGGAACGTGCAGGCCCAACCAGCCCTGCCCGGCGAGCTCCGCCCAGAAGGGCGGCATCGTCTCCGCGTCAGCGTCGAGCAGGGCGCGCGGGACCGCCGGCGGGCAGCGCGACTCGAGCCACCGGCGCGCCGACTGGCGCAGCGCCTCGTGCTCCTCGGTGATGCCGATCGGCATTGGTTTCGTGTCCTCCTAGAACGTGACCGGCAGCGCGGCGAGACCCCGCAGGATGAGGTTCTCCTTGTAGGCGGGCTCGTCGGTCGCGAGCTCCATCAGCGGCAGCCGCCCCACGAGGGTGCCGAGCGCGAGCTGCCCCTCGAGGCGGGCGAGCGGCGCACCGAGGCAGAAGTGGAGACCGTTCCCGAACGAGAGATGGTGGTTGTCGGTGCGCGTGATGTCGAACGTATCGGGCGCGTCGAACTGTTGCGGGTCACGGTTGGCCGCGGCGAGGATCAGCAACGGCTGCTCGCCCTGCTCGACGGTGACGCCACCGACGTCGATGTCGGTCATCGCCACCCGTCCGTCGAACTGCACGGGTGGGTCGTAGCGCAGGATCTCTTCGACCGCGCTCTTGATCAGGTCCCGGTCCGCCCACAGCTTCTCGAGCTGGTCGCGGTGTCGCAGGAGCGCGAGCACGCCGTTGCCGATGAGGTTGACGGTCGTCTCGTGGCCCGCAACAAGGAGCAGCGTGCACGTGCCGAGCACCTCGTCCTCGGTGAGGCTGTCGCCCTGCTCCTCGGCGTGCACGAGCGCGGTGAGCACGTCGTCTCCCGGATCGGAGCGGCGGCGGGCGATGAGCTCGCGGAAGTACTCGTGGAACGCGAGGACCGTCTCGAAGCGGCGTTCGAGGGCGTCCACGGGCTGCACGAAGTCCGGGTCGAGGCCCCGCGCGAGGTCGCGCGACCAGCCCTTGAACCGCTCGTGGTCGGACGGCGGCACGCCGAGCATCTCGCAGATGATGACGACGGGCAGCGGGTACGCGAAATCCTCGACGACCTCCATCGCGCCCTTGGGCTGGACCTCGTCGATGAGGTCGTCGACCACCTGCTGGATGCGCGGCCGCAGGCGCTCGACGGTGCGTGGCGTGAACGCCTTGCTCACCAGCCCGCGCAGGCGGGTGTGGTCGGGCGGGTCGAGCAACAGGAAGGGTCGTTTGCCCTCCATGGCCTCCGCCATCTTCCTCGCCGCGGGCTCCTGCGCGAGGAACTCGACGGCGCCGGTGGCGTGGCGCTGGTCGCTGCTCATCTGCGGGTGCCTGAGCACGGTGAGGCAGTCGTCGTAGCGCGTGAACACGTAGAAGCCGAGCGGGCTCCTGTGGGTCGGCTCCTCCTCGCGCATGCGCCGGTAGAGCGGGTACGGATCGGCCCGGACCGCGGGGTCGAACGGGTTGAACACCAGCGGATCGGTGGTGGCTTCACTCATCACACCACCGGCTCGCCGGCGCGCGTCAGGGAGATCGCCTGCGTCGGGCAGCCCTGCATGGCGAGCACGATCTTGTCGTCGGGACATGCGGTGGGATCGACGACGATCGCGATGCCGTCTTCGTCGAGGTCGAACACGCCTTCGGCCCAGAACGAGCAGTTCCCCGAGCCCATGCACTTCTCGCGGTCGATGCTGATCTCGAGGCTCATCACGCATTCCCTCCGTCGGCCAGCGCGCGGTACTGCGCATAACGCTCCTCCACGGCCCGGACCCAGGCCGGGTCGGGCTCGACTCGATGTGAGGTGCGCGCCCAGCGGGCGCCGTCCGTCATCGAGGACTCGAGTCCGGCGGTGACGCGTGCGATGAAGGCGGCGCCGAGCGCCGCGCCTTCGGGCACCGCCACCACGTCGACCGGCAGGCCCGTGCAGTCGGCCAGCGCTTGCACCCATTCCGCGACCCGCACGCCCCCGCCGGTGGCGACGATGCGGCGCGGCGACGTCGCGGCCAGGTCGAGGTGATGGCGCGCCGCGAAGCCGGAGGCCTCGTAGGCCGCGCGACGCACCGCCGCTGCGTCGTGGGTGAGGTCGAGGGCGTGCAGGAGCGCTCGCCGGTGCGGGTCGTGGTACGGCGTGCGCTCCCCCCTCGGGTACGGGAGCCACACGGGCACCCTCTTGGGATCGACCGCACCGCGGCCGCGACCGGCAAGGGCCAGCGCCCAGTTCAGGAAGAGGCCGCCCGCGTTGCTCGCGCCTCCGATGAACGTGAGGCCGGGCGACGTGTGCGGGATCGTCCAGAGACCCGGCACATCGCGCCACTCGGTCGTGGCGGCCCAGACGATGAGCGTGGTGCCCAGGATGACCAACACGTCGCCCTCGGCGTCGGCGCCCGCGACCAGCTGCTCGCCCAGCGCGTCGATGGTGCCGGCCGAGAGCAGGGCGTCGCCGACCTTGCCGACCGCCTCGTCCATGTTCGCAGTCCGCGGCAGCTGGTCGGCTCGAACGCCCGCGTCGTCGAGCACCGCCGCGTCCCACTCCAGCCCGGTGAACAGGGGGTGGGTGGTGAACGCGGAGCCGGTGTCGAGCGCGGGCTCCCCTGAGAGGGCAAAGTTGGCCACGGCCTGCGCAGGCCAGTAGCCCCTGGCGTCGGGAACCTCGGTTGCCAACCACTTCAGGAAGGCCAGCGCCTCGCCGCTCGCGGCCGGGTTGGCGCCGCTCTCGGTGCGACCCCGCTCGTCGCCGTAGAGGAGGCCCGGCGCCCGGGGGATGCCGCGACGGTCGACCGCGGTCATCGAGGGCACCATGGCCGCCACGCACAGCGCCCGCGCCCGAGGCTGTCCGAGCGCGGCGAGCGCCCGCCGCGGGCCCCGCCGCCATGCCTGGGTGGCGTCGTGCTCCATGCGGCTGGGCGCCGGGATGTGCAGCCGGTGCGGGATGCGCGCCCGGGCCACGACGCGGCCGTCGGCGTCGGCCGCGACCGCTTTCACCGAGGTGGTGCCGATGTCGAGACCGACGGTCACCTCTTGTGACACGGCCGTCATGGTCCGACAGTATCCGGCGACGGCTCCCGAGGAGCCCGGGCGCGACCCGTCGCAGGTCGGTCAGGTCAAGCCTGAGGCTCCGCCGTCACGTCGCGGTCGACGTCGACGTCCGGATCGACCTCGTCCGCCCGGTCGTGCAGCTCGTGCGCCTCGGCCCGGCTGCGCTCCGCCTCGCGTCGCTGCGCTTCTGCCGCCAGCGACTCCCGCTTCGCCCGAGCCGCCCGCTCGTCGGCCTCCGCAGCCTTGCGATCTGCGGCGAGCCGGGTCTGCTCGGCCAGGTCGCGATGCTCACGGGCCTCGACCCGCCGCGCTTCCGTACGCTTCGACCGTTGGGCGCGGAGCAGGATGGCCGCGAGCACGACGACGGCGGCGGCGACAACGATGGCGATGATGATTCCGGTATCCATCTCGGCGGCCTACCCCACCGCCGGCCGGGCGACACCTGCCGGCCGTGGTGGCTCCGGGAGCCGGACGCCCGAGCCCTACACTCGCCGGACGGCGGGCTTCGATCCTCGGGGGGTGGACGCAGGGTGACCGAGACGGCGGTGACAGCCGCGTCACCGCGGGTCGGTGCCGATGCCGCTCGCGCGCCGGGGCGTCTGGCCCACATGCCTGCACTCGACGGCCTGCGCGGTGCCGCGGTCGGGGCCGTGTTGCTGTTCCACGCCGGGCACTTGACCGGCGGCTACCTGGGCGTCGACCTGTTCTTCGTCCTCTCCGGCTTCCTCATCACCTCGCTGCTGCTCGCCGAGAGCTCCGACACGGGCGCCATCGCGCTGCGCGCCTTCTGGGCCCGTCGGGCGCGCCGGCTGCTGCCGGCCCTGGCCGGTGTGCTCGGCGGGGTGGCCCTCTACGCCTGGCTGTTGGCGGCCCCGAACGAGCTGAGCCGCATCCGGGGCGACGGGCTGGCGACGCTCTTCTACGTGGCCAACTGGCGGGCGGTGTTCGCCCACGTGGACTACTGGCAGCTCTTCGCCGCGCCCTCGCCGCTGGAGCACACGTGGAGCCTCGCCATCGAGGAGCAGTTCTACCTCGTCTGGCCGCTCGTCATCTGGGGCCTGTGGCGTTGGCGGGGCGCGCACCTGGCCCGACGGGTGCTCCTCGTGGCCGGGGGCCTGGCCCTGGCCTCCACGCTCGAGATGGCGCTGCTGTCCCGACCCGGCAACCCGACGCGGGTGTACTACGGAAGCGACACCCGCGCCGCGTCCATCCTCATCGGGGCGGTGCTCGCGGCGCTGGTGGCGTGGCGAGGCGTGGCTCACAGCCGAGGCGGGCGCCGCGCCCTCGAGGGGGCGGGGCTGGCGGGGGTGCTCGTGCTGGTCTACGCGTGGACCCGCGTGGCCGGGCAGTCCGACGGGCTCTATCGGGGCGGTCTGTTCCTCACCGCGCTGGCGGGGGCGGCGGTGATCGCGGCGGCCGCTCACCCCCGCCCCGGACCCCTCGCCCGGGCGCTGAGCACCGCCCCGCTCCGCGGCCTGGGGCTCATCAGCTATGGCGTCTACCTCTGGCACTGGCCCGTGTACGTCTTCTTGAACGACGAGCGCACGCACGTGCACGGATGGTGGCTGGTGCTCCTCCGCATCACCGTCACGCTGGTCGTCGCCACCGTGTCCTACCGCGTGCTCGAGCAACCGATCCGCCGCGGGGCCTTGCGCGTGCCCCAGTTGAAGGCCCTGGTGCCGGCGACCGCGGTGTTCCTCCTGATCGCGCTGATCGCCGGCACGGCCGGCGCGAGCACACCGTCGGGCCCGACGCGGGCAGATCCCGGGCGCGTCCGGAAGGCGCTGGCGGAATCGCGGACCACACCTGGCGCCCGCCGCGTGCTCATCGTCGGCAACTCGGTCAGCTTCTTCGTGGGTGAGGGCTTGAAGCAGTTGCACCGCAACCCGCCGCTCGTGGTGTTGAACGGCGGGCTCCTGGCCTGCACGTTCCCCCCCGGGATCACCGACGTGCGGTGGGCCGGCCTCCCGCGTCCCGCGATCGACTGCACCACTGCGTGGAGCGACGCGGTCGCGCGATTCGATCCGGACGTCGTCGTGCTCATGATCTCGGACCCCGGCGACATCGCGGTGAACTACCACGGGCGCTACATCCAACCGTGCACGCCGGCGTACGACAACTTGTACCGGCGCGAGTTGCGCAAGGCCGCGGACATGCTCGGCGCGGGTGGGGCGCGGGTCGCGATCACGACCGCCGCCTACTCCTACGTCATGCAGTCGGTGCGCACCCTCGACAAGGACGACTGTGTCAACGCGATCTACCGATCGGTCGCGCGCGAAGGTCACCGGCGGACGCTGCTCGACGTCGCCCGCTTCATCTGCCCGACCCGCAGCACGTGCAAGAAGACGGAACGTGGGTTCGCGGTGCGGGAGGACGGCATCCACTATCGGGGCGAGAGCGCCCGGTGGTTGGCCGGGTGGATGATGGACCAGCTGGCTTCGTCGAGCTGACCGCCGTCGACGTGCCACTTTGCACGCGGGTGGCGCCGGTCCGCGATGATGACGCCCATGTCAGCAACCCCCCGGCCCGTGGCCCTCGTGACGGCGCCGTTCCGAGGGGAGGGCCTCGAGACGCTCCGGGACCTCGCCGACGTGGTCCTCGATCCATGGATCACCGCCGACACGATGCGGATGTACAACGCCGAGCAGCTGGCCGAACGGGCCCGGCAGGAGGGGGCGACCATCGTCATCTGCGAGTCCGACGTGTGTGCGGGCCCGGTGATGCAGCTCCCGCTCATCGCCATCGGCTCGACCCGCGGCGACCCCACCAACGTCGACGTCCCCGCCGCGACGGCGGCCGGGATCCCCGTGCTGCGGGCTCCGGGGCGCAACGCCGACGCGGTGGCCGAAATCGCGGTGGCGCTGCTGTTCTCGGTGACGCGCCACGTGGTCCCGGCGGATCGCGACGTGCGCGCGGGCGACGTGTGGAGGGGCGGCACGATCCCGTACCAGCGCTATCGCGCCTGGCAGGTGGCCGGGCAGACGGTCGGCCTCGTGGGCCTCGGCGCGGTGGGTCGCGCCCTGCGCTGGCGGCTCGAGGGCCTGGGCATGAAGGTCATGGCGCACGACCCCTATGCGGAAGACGCGAAGCACTCGCTGGAGGAGGTGCTCCAGGCCGCGGACGTGATCTCGCTGCACGCGGCCGTCACGCCCGAGACCGAGGGACTCATCGGCGCGGCCCAGTTCGACCAGATGCGCGACGGCGTCGTCTTCCTCAACACGGCGCGGGCCCAGCTCCACGACACCGACGCGCTCGTCGCCGCCCTGCAGTCGGGGAAGGTGGCGGCCGCCGGCCTCGACCACTTCGTCGGTGAGCACCTCCCGGTCGACCACCCGCTGATCGGGATGGACAACGTGGTGCTGACGCCGCACATCGGCGGGGCCACCTACGACACCGAGGCCAACCACTCGCGTCTCGTCGCCGACGACCTGGCCCGCCTGCTGACGGGCGAGCGACCCGTGCACATCGTGAACCCGGAGGTCCTGAAGTGAGTGTGGACGAGATCAAGCAGCAGGTGCTGGCCGCAGCCAAGGACATGTTGCGCAAGGGCCTCACCGAGGGCATGGCAGGCAACATCTCGGCCCGTCTGCCCGACGGCTACGTCGTGATCACACCGTCGTCAGTGGACTATCAGGCCATGACGCTCGACGACCTCTGCGTCATCGACCTCGACGCCAACGTGCTCGAAGGCACGCGCGGGCCCTCGTCGGAGAAGCTGCTGCACCTCTCCTGCTACAAGGGCTTCGACGACATCAAGTCGGTGATCCACGCGCATCCCGTCTACGCCACGATGTTCGCAGTCGCGCACGAGCCCATCCCTGCGTGCATCGACGAGTTCTCGATCTTCGTCGGTGGCGATGTGGCTGTGACCGACTACGCGATGAGCGGCACCGAGGACGTGGGGAAGAACGCGGTGGCGTGCCTGCAGGGCCGGGGCGCGGCGCTGCTGGCCAACCACGGGACCGTAGCGGTCGGCCCCTCGCCGGCCAAGGTGTTGCACATCACCGCGCTCATCGAGCGCAGCGCGCAGATCGTGTGGGGGGCAAGAGCCCTGGGGCAGGTGCACACGCTGCCCGACAAGGTCAACGAGACGTTCGCGACCTACTACCAGTTCCTGCGCACGAGCCCCTAGTGATGCCGGCTCCGGGTGACCGCCGCGTCGAACTCGCGTAGGCGACCGAAGACGTCGGTCAACCGGCTCGACGGCTGCGGTGGTGCCGACGAGGCCAGAGGTCGAAGTGATGGCAGGGGCGGGCGCTCCGGGCTCGACCTGGGGCGGGCGGGTGCCGGAGCCCGACGCTTCGGGACCGCCGGTGGTGGCGGCGCCGGCGCCGGCTGTCGCGGCGGGCCCGAGGCGAGCTGCATGAACTCCTGCACGACGTAGACGCCGCCGTCGGCGCCGTGCGCGACGCCGATGCCGACGTAGTCGTACGCCGGGCTCACCAGGTTGATCAGGTGATCGGGTGACGCCTCGAGCGCACGCTCGGCGGCCTCGACCGAGACGTCGACGGCCACGTTCTCCCCGAGGCGGACCCAGTCCGCGTGAACCCGTTGCTCGAGGGGTGAGTGGAAGATGGCTCGCGCCGCGGCCATGCGCTGCGCCCATTCATCCGCCCGCGCCTGGAGCTCGGCGTGGACGACGGCGGGTCGTAGGCCACGGCTCGACCGCAGAGCATTGAGGAGCGACAGGAGCTCGCCCTCCTCCGCAGCGGTGGCACGAGCCGGCGCCGGCGTGACGACGCAGAACACCACCAACCCCGCGACTGCAGCAGCAGCGGCTCTCCGCACGACTTCGCACTCCCCTCCGCAAGCGAGCACTGTTCGGCGTCTCCCGCCGCCTGGGCCGGGGACGCCAGTTGGTACCGGGGCTGGGAACGTGAGCGCAAACGCACGCTGCGTGACCCGCCCCCCTTCCGTCGGGCTCAGCGACCGAGGAAGAGGCCCCGCGGATCGTAGCGGCGGAGCGCGGTGACCTCGGCCCGCGTCGGCGGCGCGAGCTCGGCGACCACCCGTTCGACGGCGACGTCCCAACCGCAGCCGGCCGCGGCGTGGCGTACCCGCTCGGCCAGGGGCTCAGAGCCGGCGCCGACCGCAGCCAGCCGCAGGTCGCCGTCACGCCGGCGGAGGATGCCGACGTCGGTGACGACGGCCTGCACCCGGTCGCCGGGACTGGTCACGAACCCGACCTGGTCGAGCAGTCGGTCGGGACGGGCGAGGGTGACGATGACGCACTCGTTGGCGCGCGTCGCCACGTCGTTCGCACCGCCGGATCCCACCAGGAACGGGCCACCGGGAACGAGGGTGGAGTTGATGTTGCCGTGCCGGTCGACCTGGGCTGCGCCGAGGCAGCCGATGACGGTGTTGCCCTGACCTCCGATCACCTGACCGAGGATGTTGGAGGCGTCGGACAGCCGCGACGCGGCGGGGAACGAGCGTTGGTTGAAGATGTACGGGTCCGCAGGGGTGGGGTGGTACCCCCAGAGGCCCAGCTCCGCAGTGAGCTCGGTGGCGTGCCCGCGCGTCCGCGCCGTGTCGACGCCCACCCATGCGGCCAGGTTCGCCACGCCCGCGCCGGCCAGCACCGCGTGCGCGCCGGTCGCGTCGATGCGGTCGACCAGCTCGCGCGCGCCCCAGGTCGCCGCTCGCTCCCACGGCGTCACCGGCGCGTCCTCGTCGATCGGGCACGCGTCCGCGTCGGCCTGCCACGACAGCGGGTCGGTGCGAGCGCGCAACCACTCGAGTCGCTCGCGCCCGACCCGCGCGAGGTACTCGTCGTGTGTCGTGATGTCGAGGCACCAGGTCTTCGCCCACGCGTCGAAGTCGCCACGACCGGCGTCGCGGGCACCCACCCAGAACTCGACGTCCTCGCCGTAGCCGTCGGTCGGCAGACCGCGAGCGAACACCCCGCCGGGGTGCGCTCCGAACGGAGCCTCGACGATCGCGAGCACGCGGTGGGCGGGGAGGAGCACCCGCTCCGCCCACGGCGACAGGTCGTCCACGACCCGTTCCACCGTCACGATCGCGCCCCGGCGGGCTGCCAGCGCGCCCCACACACCCTCGAGCAGCGGGGGGTTGAAGGCGACGTTGCCGGCGTGGTCCGCCACCACGCCATGGACGAGCGCCACGTCGGGCGTGAGCGGGGCCAGCAACCCGACGGGCCCGAACGGTGACTCGATCTCCGCGTAGTCGGCGTTGGCGGCCATCGACGAGCCGCGTAGCGAACCGGTCGTCATCGCGGGCAGGCCGCGCGCCGCCGCCTCCAGCCGTTGCACATAGGTGAGGATCGACCAGTGCTCCACCTCGATCACACCGCTCGCGTAGGCCTGTTGGAAGATCGGGTTGGGTGTGTAGGTCGGGAACGAGTCGCCCGAGTACGCGGTGATCACCTTGCGCACCAACCCTCCGCGGAAGAAGAGCGCGCCGAGCGACGACAGGCTGAGCATGACCAGGGTGAAGCCCGGGTCGCGGCCCCACCATTGACGCACGAGCTCGCGGGCGGCGGCCGTCCAACGCGAGTGACCGAGGCCGAGGTGGACGACGTCGCCCGGGACGACGTGCCGCTCGACCGCCGTGCTCAGGCCCGTGTGCTCCACGAGCCGCCGACGCTACCCGGTCCCGCCCAGCCCGAAGATCCGGCGCGCGTTGCCGGCCACGATCTTGGCGCGCTCGTCGGCGGGGATGTGGCCCATGGCATCGGCGATGCTCTTCCGCGAGTAGGGCCAGTCGTTGCCGTGGTGCGGGTAGTCGGTGCTCCACATGATGTTGTCCACCCCGACGCCGTAGCGATTCTCAATGCCGTTGCGGTCGGTGATGAACGTGGCGCTCATGTTGCGGAACCAGTAGAAGGACGGCGCCTGCTTGATGGGGATGTTGCCCCAGGAGCGGTTACGCCAGTAGCGGTCGTCGATCTGCTCGAGGAAGTGCGGGATCCATCCGACGCCCGTCTCGATCATGGCGATGTGGAGCGCCGGGTGGCGCTCGAACACGCCGGTGAAGATGAGTTGGCCGATGGTGCCGGGCACCGAAGCGAACACGCCGCCGAGGCCGGCGACCGCTTTTGCGTTGGCCTTGGCCTCCTTGCCGCCGTAGAGGGTGCCCTTGCCGGATTCCGAGGCGCGCTTGGCCGCGGCGCGCTGCGCCTGGCGCTGACGGCGGGAGAACAGGTTGATGTGGATGCACACGGGCAGGCCCGTCTCGGCAGCCGCGGCCCAGAAGGGCTCGTCGTCGTCCGACAGGCTGTCGCCGCCTGACGGCCAGTTCGAGAGCACGACGCCCTTGAAGCCGCGCGCCGCCACCTTGAGCAGGTAGTCGACGGCAACGTCGACACCGATGGAGGGAATCTGCGCCATCCCGACGAGACGGGTGTGATCGGGCGCGCAGAACTGCTCGAAGAGGAAGTTGTTGTACGCGTCGACGCCGGCCAGGACGAAGTCGTCGTCTTCGTCACCGAGGAAGTGGCCGATGGTGCGCTGCGGCGCGAAGAGCACCTCCGCGTCGACGCCGTCGAGGTCCATGTCCTTCAGGCGCTCGTCGCCGTCGTAGCACCCGGCGCGGGCCTCCTCGTACGTCACGCCCGTCCAGCGGAAGTTGTCCCACGCCATGCCGGGCGTCGACACGAGCCCGATGGGGTCGGGCTCCGAGGCCCCGGCGAAGAGCCATGCGTCGCCGCCGTCCACGTCCTTGACCAACTTCGGCGCCTTGTCGGCGTACTTCTGCGGGAGCCACGTCTCCCAGATGTCGGTGGGCTCCAGGATGTGGGCGTCGGCCGAGATGATGTCGTACGCCATCGGACCTCCAGGTCGTCGAGCCGGTTGCTGACGCTTGCGTCAGGCTATCGGCGCCGCCGGGGAGCGAGCAATCAGAAGAGGCCTACGNNNAGAGGCCTACGGCTGCCACATCAGAAGAGGCCTACGGCTGCCACATCAGAAGAGGCCTACGGCCTCGCCGATGGACCACGTCTGCCAGGCGTGCGTGCCCAGGACGACGACGGCGATCAGGGCCATCATCGAGTTCTGCCCCTGCTCGGCCCAGTCGTGGATCATCAGCACGAAGTACAGGACGTTGAGCACCAGTCCCGCGGCCGCGGCGATCGGGGTGAGGAAGCCGAGCGCGAGACCGAGCCCGATGGCGAGCTCGCCGAACACGACCACGTACGACATGGGCTTCGGCCGAGGCGCCACGACGCGGTTGAACCCGGTGCGCACGAAACCCCACCGGTGCTCGTCGGCCACCGACTTCGCCCACGCGATCCCCGACCCGCGCGCGAACCACGCCTCCTTGTTCTTGTGGCGCCAGCTCTCGAGCCACCACAGCCCGAGCCCGATGCGCAGCACCGCGAGCCATTCGTCGACGTCGAGCAGGGTGGTCCGGGCGGCGGTGACCAGTGCATCGACCCCCGGTGACATCGGCTTCACCTAACGCGGGCCGCCGGTGGGTGTCAAGCGATCGGGACCGGCGGTAGCCTCGGCCACCGAGATGTCCGGCCCCGAGCTCCATCCCGATATCGCGCCGCTGGGCTTCTTGCTCGGCTCGTGGATCGGCGAGGGCACCGGCTACTACTCCACCATCGAGGACTTCGCCTACGGCGAGGAGATCCGCGTCTCACACGTCGGCAAGCCGTTCCTGTCCTACACGCAGCGCACGTGGTCGCTCGACGACGGGCGGCCGCTGCACGGGGAATCGGGCTTCTGGCGCCTGACCGGCGGGACGCACGTCGAGCTGGTGATCGCCCACCCTACGGGTGTCGTCGAGGTCGCGGAGGGCGAGCTGTCAGGCACCTCGATCGCGCTGGCCACGACCGCGACGGCGAAGACGCAATCCGCGAAAGATGTCGAGCAGCTCACGCGCGACATCCGCGTTCGCCACGACGAGCTCGCCTACGACCTGCACATGGCCGCGGTGGGCCAGCCGTTGCAACCCCATCTGCGCGCGCGCCTCACGCGCACCGGCGCGTAGTCCCGCGGCTGCCTGTGTCAACGGCCGCGCGGCCGCCCCAGGTGGGTCAGCGCGGCGCGCGGGCGGAACGCGGAGATGGCGCGAAGTCGCCGATGGGCGCCGTCATGGCGTCGGCGCGCTTCGTCGAGACGCAGTCGCAGCTCGGACTGGCGCGCGCTCTCCTCGTCCGTCAACGCGCGCTCCCGTCGCAGCGCGTCGAGGTCGTGGAGCTGATCGGTGAGCAGCGAGTGCGCGGCCGCCGCCGCGAGCACGTCCGCCGCCGCCTTCTTGCGCATGGCCGCCACCTCTGCGGGCGTGAGCGACGCCGGGCTCATGGCTCTCGTGTCGGCCGGTCGGGCGACGGAACGGAACCCCGAGACGCGGGACGGGTCCAGGACCTCACCCCATCGGCAACTGGACGCGATCCACCCGGTAGTCGCGCTCCAACCAGCGATCGGCCTCTTCCGGGGCGGACTCGCCCCAGAACGCGACCACGACGCGGCCGTCTGCGCCACGCACGACATACGCCGTCGTCGTCCCACCAGCAACCGTGCTCATCTACGTCGCCCCCTTCGTCGGCGAACCCTCCGCCCATGCATCGGCACCGACGGGCCGAACGTGTAGTGCGAAGTTGCGCGACGCCTCCGCGCGAGGGCCGTCCATTCTGTGGCCATTGTCCGGGTTTCTCCGGCTCGGACCGTGCGTGAAATCCACACGCGAGCACGAATTCGGGAAGAATGGGACGGCCGGGTGGAGGCAACCAGCAGGAGCCGTCCCAATGATGACGAGGCACCGCCGTGACGCCAGAGGCGCCTCGGTCGTGGAGTACGCCCTCCTGCTGGCCATGGTCGCACTGATCGTCTTCGGCACCGTCTACGCGCTGGGGCGCTCCCCGGACCGCCCCTCCAGCGTCCTCGGCCAGACGTTCAACAACCCGCCGGCCGGCGGTGGGCCCGGGCCGACGCCGCCCTCATCGACACCGACGAGCACGACGACGACCACGACGACGACCCCGCTGCCGCCCCAGCCCTAGGAGACGAGGGGCTCGAAGTGCTACGCGGGCGGGCCCTGCTGACCGACCCGCGTGGTCTTCGAGCGCACCCGCTCTCCCAGCGCGGCCACCGTCGTGACCACGTCGTAGCCGTCGCGGCCGGCCAGCCATCGGCGATTCCGCTCGTGTAGCTCCTCGGTCGGGTCGAAGCGGTTCAGCAGAACCACGAGGGGCAGGGGGGCCACCGCGCCGGCCGACAGGCGCACGGCGTTGATCGTGCCCAGGCCGGCATCCGCGACTAGCACGACGAGGTCGGGCCCGAGCGCCGATGCGAGCGACGCGCAGTCACCGTCACCCGCGATCGGCGATCGCACCCCACCCGCGGTCTCGACGACGCCGACGTCGACGGCGTCGGGCCAGTCCAGCTCGGTCACCAGGTCGGCGACCGTGAACGACGGCCGGCCCAGCGCCTCGGCCGCCATCGGAGGCGCCATCGGCGTCTCGTACCACCGGTGACGGGGGCAGACGGCGGTGGGGTCGTCGTCGGTCGCCGCCGCGAGGACGTCGGCGTCGGTGCGCAGGTCGCCCGGCGCGTACGACTGCGCGGGCTTGCGCGCCGCGACGCGCGACCCGGCCGCGGCCAGCCGGACGAGAAGCGCGGCGGCCACGAACGTCTTGCCCACCTCGGTGGCGGTGCCCGCCACGACCACCATCCGGTCAGGTCGCGACATCGCTCGAGTCGAGCGCGGCCAGTCCCTCGACCAGGCGGGAGACCTCCGTCTCCGTGTGCGCGGCGGAGAGCGCGACGCGCAGGCGGGACGTGCCGGGGGCGACCGTGGGCGGCCGGATGGCGGGGACGAGCAGGCCCCGCTCCAACAGCGCAGCGGACGCGGCCATGGCGCGCGCCTCGTCGCCCAGCACCACCGGCACGATCGGCGACGGGTGCCCGGCGCGCACTCGGCCGACGTGCTCGCGCAGGCGAGTGCGTAGGGCGTCGCCTTCGGTCGACCGAACCACGCCGAGGGCCGCCAGAGCTGCGGCCGCGGCCGCCGGGCTCAACGCGGTCGTGAAGATGAACGACCGTGCCCGGTTGACGAGCAGGTCGACGAACGGTGCCGGCGCGGCGACGAAGCCGCCGAGCGAGCCGAGCGTCTTGGACAGCGTGCCCACCCGCAGCGCCTCGATGCCGTCGAGCGAGGGATCGGGACCCAGCACTGCGTGCGCCTCGTCGATGATCAGCAGGGCGCCGTGACGCGCGCACAGATCGGCGAGCTCGTCGACCGGGGCGACGTCGCCGTCCATCGAGAACACCGTGTCGGTCACGACGATGGCGCGGTCAGCGTCGGCGACCAGCTTGGCCGCGTGGTCGAGGTCGGCGTGGCGGAAGACGGCAACGCGCGCCCGACCGAGGCGGCAGCCGTCGATGATCGACGCGTGGTTGAGCTCGTCGCTCACCACGGTGACCCCGGGGGTAGCAAAGGTCGCGAGCACACCCAGGTTGGCGGCGAAGCCGGACGGAAAGACGACGGCCCGATCCGTCCGCTTCCAGTCGGCCAGGGCGGCCTCGAGCTCGTGGTGCACGGGCCGGGAGCCGACGATGAGACGCGCCGCGCCGGAGCCCGCGCCCCACCGGTCGACGGCGGCGTGAGAGGCCGCGACCACTGCCGGGTGCTGGGTCAACCCGAGGTAGTCGTTGGACGCGAACGAGACGACCTCCCGACCGTCGGCCGTCAGCACGCCCCGGGGCCCGGCGGCGTCGAGCTCGCGCACCTCACGCCAGCGACCGGCGGCTCGGGTCGCGTCGCACTCGGCCGCGGCCCACCGGCCCCAGCTCACGCCATCACGTCGGTGATGCCCGCGACGAGCGCGTCGACGATCTGCACGATCTCGTCGGGTGTGACCGTGAGCGGGGGCATGAGCACGACCACGTCGCCCAGCGGGCGCAGGAGCACACCGCGCCCCACGGCGACCGCGCACACCCGCCGGCCGGCACGCAGGCTCGGGGCGGGTGGCTTCAGCTCGATCCCGCCCATGAGACCCCACAGCCGGATCTCCTCGACCGCGTCCAGCTCGTACACCCGCTCGTCGAGCAGGGCCTGCAGCTGGCTCGAGCGCGCCCGCACGTTCGCGAGCAGGTCCCACTCGTCGAGCAGCTGGAGGTGGCGCAGCGCCACCGCAGCCGCGAGCGCGTTCCCGCTGTAGGAGTGCCCGTGGTAGAAGGTGCGCTCGCTCAGGTCCGGCCCGAGGAACGCGTCGAACACGCGCCGCGTGGCGACGGTCGCCGACATCGGCAGGTAGCCCGCGGTGAGGCCCTTGCCGAGGCACAAGAGGTCGGGGCGCAACCCGCACTGTTCGCATGCGAAGAGCGTTCCGGTGCGGCCGAACCCGGTCGCCACCTCGTCGGCGATCAGCAGCACGTCGTGCTCGCGGCACGCGGCCGCGAGCCGGGCGAAGCCGGAGGGGTCGGCCATGCGCATGCCGCCCGCGCCCTGCACGAGCGGTTCGACGACCGCGGCGGCCAGCTCGTGCGCGTGGCTCTCGACGAGCGCGGCCGCGGTCTCGAAGCAATCGGGGTCGTCGTACCCGGGGGCCCGAACGACCGGGAAGCGCAGCGCGTCGAACGTGTCGGTGCCGAAGCCGCCTGCGCCCAGCGAGATCGCGCCGACCGTGTCGCCGTGGTAGGCGTCGGCGAACGCGAGGTACTTCGTGCGTCCCTGCTCTCCCTGGTTCGTCCAGAACTGGAAGGCGATCTTCAGCGCCTGCTCGACGGCTGAGGCCCCATCCGACGCGAACAGGAAGTGCGGCGCGTCGACGGGCACGACGTCGGCCAACGCCTCGGCCAGCTCGACGACGATCCGATTGCCGTTCCCGAGCATGGTGGAGTGCGCCACCTTGTCGAGCTGGTCACGAAGGGCGGCATCGAGCTCGGGCACGCGATGACCGAGAGTGTTGACCCACAGCGACGAGATGGCGTCGAGATAGCGATTGCCGTCGACGTCGATCAGGTACCGGCCCTCCGCCCGCTCCACCATGATCGGGGCGTTGTCGGAGAACGACGACATCTGGGTGAAGCCGTGCCACACGAGGGCGGCGTCGCGCTCGACCCACTCCTTGGCCATGTCCACCATGCCGCACGCTACCGCCGCCTCTTGGAGCGGGCACGCCGGCGCACGGCCGGGGGCGCTTGCTCTCGAGGCGGGCGTGACGCCGGCACCGGCTCGGGCTCGGGCCCGGCCCCCATCCGGTGGTCGAGCCAGGCGAGCCCGCCCAGGGCGATCACCCCGATGAGGCTCAGGCCCAGCCCGGCGTCGTCGACGGCCGTCCGCCCGTAGTGCAGCGACACGTGCCGAGCGGTGGGGACGACCACCATGAAGTTGGGCGTGACCCGCCACGGGCCGTCCGCGCCCGTAGCCTTCCAGTTGGGGAAGTACGACACCTTCACGAGCACCGGAGAGCCGACGCGGTCGACATCGAACGACACCCGGTCGTCACCGGTCACCACCCTGCTGACCCGCGCGGGCGTGACGGGCCGACGAGGGGCATCGACCTCCACCGTCGTCCCGAAGGCGATGCGCCCGTCGGCGAGGGGCTCGCCCGGGCGCGGCCGGGCGAGGGTACGCGGCCAGGTGGCGGGCCCCGCCGCGGCCAGCGGCACGTCCCACCCCGACCGGGGGCGCTGATGGAACGCGACGCCGATGGCGTTCCACGACCGCCCCGGTCCTCCGATGCCCCTCACGACCGCCGGCAGATGCGAGAGCGGCGCGACGAGCGGGGCGTCGGCGACCTCGTACACCGTCCACGGTCCGGCGCGAGCGCGCCGCGTCAGCTCCGGCCGGGCGTCGGCCTGCCGCTTCGCCTCCGGTGTCACCGCGAGGTAGTAGCGCACCCCCCACAGCTGCAGGTGCTCCACGCCGGCACCGAGGTCGAGGGAGCGGTACGGCAGGTCGCGCACGACGCGGATGGGGTCCTTCGTGAGCTCCGACGTCATCAGCCGCTCGTACAAGCTCGAGGCGGACGACTCGTGGTAGTAGGCCTCGTTGAACGAGGTGATGCATCCGTGGGTCCAGTACGGGAACAGCGTGAGCGCGTAGACCGAGCCGTAACGGAAGAGGCTCGACGGGTCGGCCTCGGCGAAGGCGCGTCCGCAACCTCGGGCCCGCCCCAGCCGGTCGACGGTCCGCACGAGCTGTTCGTACTCACGGTGAGCCGGGCGTCCCTCGTATCCCGCGTACGCGTAACGGAGGGAGACGCGGACCTGGTCGAGGTCGGTCACGTGGAGCGGCGCGGGAAGCGACCGGAACGGCAAGCCGACGAGCACCACGACCGACACCATCGCGACGAGAGGTGCGACCAACGTGCCGTCGCCGCGCCCCGGCGACTGCGCGTACCTCCGCGAGCGCCGGGACCGCAGCGCCTGCGCCTCGTGCACCAGCTCCGAGAGCCCCAGCGCGGCGAGGAGGTAGATGCAGAGGAACCAGAACGGCAGGAACCGGTCGCTCTGGAGGCGGTGGATCGGCTGTATGGGATACGCGGCCGCCATGAGGACGGCCAACACCGCGAGCCCGACACCAGCGCGCAGGCGGCGCACGATGCTGAGGCCCACCGCGGCGAGCGCCAGCATGAACACCGGAAGGAGGTGCCACACCTGCGCGGTCAGGAACTGGCCGGGCCGGCATGCGCTGCGCTCGCTGCAGGTGTCGAGGAACGGAAAGATGTTCTGGAGCTGATGTGAGGGTGGCGGATACAGGCCCCCGGTCGTGAGGCCCAGGCGCGCCGCGAACGGCAGGAGCCAGAACCCGATCAACAAGAGGCCGACACCGACGATCGCCGTCAGCTGGATCAGCCGACGTCGATCGGGACGGACCGCGAACAGCACGGCCGCGCCTACCAACGCGAACGTCATGTCGTACAGATGGCACAACCCGACGACGGCGAGCAGCGCGGCTCCCACGGCACGATGCCGAGGCGGCCCGGCCAGGCTCTGCTCGTGGCCTCTGGGGCCGGCCAGGCTCTGCTCGTGGCCTCTGGGGCCGGCCAGGCCCCGTGCGATCAGACCCAGGAAGACGAGCGCCACCGCCAGTCCGATGGAGTACGCGAACTCGCTGCGCACGGTCGAGATGACGTCGCCGCCCCGCGGCTGGGGCTGGAAGTGGTCGAACAGGAACATCACGCTGGCCGCGCTCATCAGCGCGGGCGCAGGGAAGCGAAAGCCCGCGAGCCGACCGAACGCCCACGCGGCCACCGGGAGACCGAGCAGCCCGGTCGCGGTCACGAGCTTGAAGGCCACCTCGCTCGGCAACACCGCGCCGAGCAACGCGATCGCGACGGTCGGCAACGGGAAGTAGAAGACCATGACCGGGAAGCCCGCATGCCAGTCGGGTGCCCACCCGGTGATGCGCCCGTGCGGGAACAGGTGGTCGCGCATGAAGCCGGGCGTCCACACGTTGCCACCGACGTCGCTGCCGGTTGGCGTCGCGCGCGACAGCAGCCAGCCCGGGTGCAGCTGCCAGAAGGCGAAGAGGACGGCGCCGCAGACCACGACGAGCGTGACGAGGCGCTGGCGTGACAGGCGACCCGTCATCACGACGGGATCAGGAGTCGTGCACCGCTACCGTCGATCGCCCACGTAGAGCACCGTCGGCGAGAGCAGCGCGACTCGGCTCGAGATCGGGTCGAGGGCGCGCGCCCAGATCTTGTCGCGATAGAGGTCGGAGAAGCCCAACGGCAGCAGGCGGTAGGCGAACCTGCTGCTCGCGTTCAGCGTCCGCAGCATCGAGTAGACGTTGTAACGCCCGATGTGGGTGGGGTCGTGCTTGAAGTGGGGCGACAGCGGGTTGGGCACCGTGATCACCAACCGGTGACGGGTGAGCTCCTCGAGCGCGTCGACCGTCGAGCGCACCTGCTCCGTGGGAAGGTGCTCGAGGAACTCGCTGCAGAACACGGCGTCGACGTCGCTGAAGTGCTGAGCGCTTCGCTCGACCCGGTCGCAGACCACGCGATCGTACGCACCTGTGGTCGTCGCGTTCTCACACAGCACGGCGTCGTGGTCGATGCCGTAGACGACCGGCACCTCGGCCTTCAGGTGCGGGCCGTACAGCCCCGAGCCGCACGCCACGTCGAGCACGGACGCCTCACCGCCCAAGTGCTCCCCGATGACCTCCACCATCCGCGAGTCGACTTCGCGGTCGAGGTACTCACGCGTCAGGTCCTCGACACCGAACCGTCTCCGCCTCACGCCGCGCATGCTACGCGGGGTGGCCCACCGGGGCACCGGTATCGGGCTCGAGGTCGGGACAGCCCTGGACGTACGCGGTGACGGCGGCCAACGCGATGACCGCGTTGGTCAACAGCACCGGCCCGGAGTCGTTGCTGACTGCGCCCACCACCCCGCAGGCGAGACCCCCCAGGAGGGCCGCCGGCCACGCCCGGCCTCGGAGGGGTGCATACAACCGGGCCCGGTTGCGCAGCGCGAACGCGATGCCGAGCGCGGCGCCCACGAACGTGGGGATGGTGCGACCCTGGACCAGCACCCCGAACGCGAGCTGGTAGCGCCGGCTCACGAGCTCCCAGAGGTCGGTGAAGCCCTGCGAGCGCGTGAGGTTGCGGCTCAGGTGGCTGCCGCCCGAGAGGCCGAGGTCGATCGCGATCAGGGCGGCGATGGCCAGGAAGGGCACGAGGGCGGCGACGACGAGCGCCCGGCGGGTGATGCCCATGGGGAGCATCACCAACGTGGCCACCGTGAACCCGCCTCCGACCGTGAGCACGCCACCGACGTCGGCACCGAGCCGTCCCCAACCCACGACGAGGCCGAGCGCGATACCGCTCACGACGTAGACGAGGCAGAGCCGCCGCGACCGGTCGCGCCAACCGACCAGTGCCGCCAGGCCGAGCAGCACCAGGATCGGAAGCAGCGGTTCGAGCTCGTTCGAGATGCCGTAGAACCGCGAGCCCGAGATGAGGCTCGGCCCGAGGGCCGACCGCGTCAGCAGGTTGCCTCCCGTCGCGAGGTCGAGCGTATATGCGACGAGCCCGACCGCCGCCGGCACGACCGGTCCGCGCGGCCAGCGCAACCGAACGTCGGTCAACGCGCTGAGCGCGACGGACGCGGTCGCGATCAACGCGGTCTCGGCGCCTTTCTCACTCGGCTCGAGTGCGGCGACCAACAGCACCATCGTCGGCCACCACATGACCGCCAGCGCGCTGATCCGAAGGCCGGGACGCAGCGCGGCGCGCATCCCCCGGACGGTGCCGAGCAACAACATCACGAGCACCGAGATCCCGAGGACGCCGGTCAGCGACGACGACTGGCGTCCTGCCCGCACGTCGTTCCACCGGAGACGGAGCGCCTCCAGGCGATGCGCAGACACGCCTGACGCCACGCGCACGGTCTCGCCCCGAACGGCGTCGGGAACCGTGACGTGGAGGTGATCGAGCACCGTGGGCAGGATGTCGATGGCCGACACGAGCCCGGGGCGGCGGGTGGAGCCAGAGCGGACGGTGCGGTCGTCGCCGGCAGCGCCGTGCTTCGCACTCGCCTTCGACTCCGCGCCGGCAACGGCGAAGGCGGGGAGGCGGTAGAAGCGCGTGGGCGCCCGGCCGAAGCCTTGCTCGGGCGGCGTCGGCGGCAGGTGCGCCACCACCACGAGCTCGTCGGGGCCGCGCCCGGCCAAGAGCCCCAGGAGCGCCGCCCGACCGGCATCACCGCCGGGCAACTCGACCACGACGAGCCGGCGCGCGTCGAGCATCCCCGCCACACGCGCGTCGATGGTCGCGGCCGGCCCGGTGGAGAACGCCGCAACCCTTCCGTGCTCGTCGGCCGCGGCGATCGCGACCTCGTCAGACCCGGTCACGCCGACGTACCCGGCGCCACCCGGAACCGCGCCGGCGAGCGTCCCCGGCCGCAGGGTCACCGACACGTCCCTGGCGCGAAGTCGCGCGGTGTCCCAGCCGTCGATGGTCGCTCCGGCGCCATCGCGAACGGCGTGCAGCGCGGGCGTATTGCCGCTGTAGAGCGAACCCGACTGGCGGCTCCCCTGCGAGATGTCGAGCAGGGCCTGCTGGCGCGTGTACGTGCTCTCGACCGACGACATCAGCCCGCCGGCCACCCCGCGCTGCGCGTCGAGCGTACGCAGCAGCCGGTCGTGCGGCTCGCCCGAAGCGGCGGGATCGAAGACCAGGTTCGCACTCGGGTCCTCGGTCCAGAACGCCACGACGACCGTCGGTCGCGACGCGGCGGCGGCGGGAGTCGGGACCGTGCCGACGAGGAGCAACCCGGCCAGCAGCACGAACGCGAGGGCGACCGCCGCTCGCCGGGGGGTGAGCATCGCCGGGGACTGTACCGACGCGCCGGCGCAGCGAGCACGCGTTCGCAGGCAGCTCCCCGGCCGCGTCGACCGATCAGGGAGCGTCGTCGCCGTAGCCTGCGGGGTCCACCAGGGGCATGTGCAACCACGAGAGCATCTGGCGCAGCTGGTCGTACGCGGCGAGCCGGGCCTCGTCGGTGGCGTCGACCTCCGCCCGCTCACAGACATCCCACAGCCGCTGCACCATCGAAGGACCGAGCTCCAGGAGGCCCCCACTGCCACCGCTCGCCCAGCGGGCCAGCACGTACCGGCAGAGGGCCCCGACGGGGACACCGACGTTGGCGCTCAGCACCTCGATCGTCGTAAGCGGGTCGACGAGCGCGTACAGCGCGACCTCGGCTTTGAAGTTGGCGTCGGGGTCGTCGTCCGCCCAGGGCCCGGTCCACGGCTCGAGGCGGACCACCTCTCGGGCTGCCTCATTGGAGCTGCGGTCCTCCGCTGCGCTTCGGTCCTCGCTCGCCTCATTGGAGCCGCGATCATCGCTGGGCATGCAACGACGGTAGAGCCCCACCCAGGGCCCGGCGATACGGTGAGGCGATGCGCGAGCACGGGCTGGCGACGGAGGCGGTGCTGGCCGAGCTGGACAGCCGCCGAGCGCGCGACCCCGACATCGACGCGGCGCGGCTCTTCGGCCTCGTCTACCCGACGGGCCGGGACGACCTCGAGCACGTCATCGTCGAGGCCAACCGGCGCTTCCTGTTCGGCAACGCGCTGAACCCGTTCAAGTTCGCCGAGCTGGCGTCGCTCGAGAAGGAGGTCGTCTCCATGACCGGAGCGCTCCTCCATCTGCCCGAGGCTGGCGGCGGAGCGATGACCTCCGGGGGCAGCGAGTCGATCTTCCTGTCGATGCTCGTGAACCGCGAGCGAGCCAAGGCCAAGGGCATCGATCGTCCGCAGATCCTCGCGGCCGAGACCGCGCACCCCGCATACGCGAAGGCCGCGCACTACCTGGGCATGGAGGTCGTGCGCGTGCCGCTCGACGGGGGCGGTCGCGCCGACGTCGACGCCGCCCGCGCCCGGCTCTCGCCCGCGACCGCGGTGGTCGTCGCGTCGGCGTTCAACTACCCCTACGGGGTGATGGACCCGGTCGTCGAGCTCGCGGGGCTGGCGGCCGAGCACGGCGCCGGTTGCCACGTCGACGCGTGCATCGGCGGCTTCGTGCTCCCGTTCCTCGAGCGGCTGGGTCGCGAGGTGCCCCCCTGGGACTTCCGCGTCCCCGGTGTCACCGAGATCTCCGCCGACGTGCACAAGTACGGCTACTGCCCGAAGGGCGCGTCGGTGATCCTGCACCGCGACGCCGACTGGTTCGGCCACCAGGTCTACCTCTACGACAACTGGCCCTCCGGCCTCTACGGGTCACCGGTCGTCGCCGGTGCCCGACCCGCGGCACCGATTGCCACCGCGTGGGCGGTGATGACCTACCTCGGGGTCGACGGGTACGTCGACATCATGCGCTCGCTGCTCGGCACCGTGGCGAAGGTGCGCGCCGCCATCGATTCGATCGAGCCGATCACCGTCGTGGGCGATCCGATCGGACCGGTCCTCGCCATGCGGTCCGACGAGATCGACCTCTACGCCGTCGGCGACGTCATGGACGACCGTGGCTGGAACCTCAACCGCAACACGCAGCCGCCGGGCCTGCACCTCATGCTCTCCCCCGCTCACGCCTCGGTCGTCGACGAGCTGCTCGCCGACCTGCGCGCCGCCGTCGATCACCACGGCACGTCGCGAGGTGTCGGCGCCCGCTACGCGTGATCCGACCTACGCTCGCCGCCATGGCCGCGACATCGCCCGGCGAAAACAAGCGTGTCGTCGCGCAGCTCTGGCGCGACCTCTACGCCCGCGATTTCGACGCGGTGGGCGCCCACTTTCTCGACGACGGCGAGTACACCGACGTGCCCTCACCGGCAGACGACGTCGCCCGGGGCCCGGCAAAGATCGCCGCCCGACTCCGGCTCGGTCTCGGGCCGCTCGAGCGCATCGATCACGAGATCCGGGTCGTCGTGGCCGAAGGCGACACCGTCGTGACCGAGCACGTCGAGCACTGGCACTGGCCCACCGGTGAGCACGTCGACCTCCCGTTCGTGTCCGTCCACGAGTTCCGCGAGGGCCGCATCGGCCGCTGGTGGGACTACTGGGACATGCAGACGCTCATGGGCGCAGCACCCGAGTGGTGGGTCGAGCACATCATGAAGGGCTACGAGTGATGGACTTCACGTTCGACGACGTGCAGCGCGACCTGCGCGATCTGGCGCGCAAGATCCTCGGCGAACAGGTCACGACCGAGCGTCTCCTCGAGCTGGAGGACGCGTCGGAGCCGTTCGATCGCCGGGTGTGGAAGCAGCTCGCCGACGCGAACCTCCTGGGCGTACCGCTCCCCGAGGCCCTCGGCGGCAGCGGCTATGGGCTGATGGAGCTGTGCGTGCTGCTCGAGGAGGTGGGCCGCCACGTCGCGCCGCTGCCGTTGCTGGCCACCGTCGGCCTGGGCGCGATGCCGGTCGCCGCGCTCGGCAGCGACGAGCAACGGCACCGGTTTCTCCCGGCGGTGATCGCGGGCACGTCGCTGCTCACCGCTGCGCTCTGCGAGCCGGGCCACGCCGACCCGCTGTCGCCGACGACGGTCGCCGGGCGCGACGGGTCGGGCTGGCGCCTCGACGGCGAGAAGCTCGCGGTCCCCTACGCGCCGCTCGCCGACGCCATGCTTGTCCCGGCCACCACGGAAGCGGGCACGCTGGCGGTCTTCATCGTCACGCCCGACACCGAGAACGCAGCCGTCGAAGCCGCGACGGCGACCAACGGCGAGCCGCAGGGCCGGCTCCGGCTGTCGGGAGCGCGTGTCCACGACCGCGACGTGCTCGGCGACGCGACCGAGGGCGCGCACGCCGTCGACTGGCTCCAACAGCACGCGCTGGCGTGCTACTGCGCGACCGCGGTCGGCGTGTTCGATCGGGCGCTGCGGATCACGGCGAGCTACCTCAGTGAGCGGAAGCAGTTCGGCCGCCCGATCGCCACCTTCCAGGGCGCCACGCTGCGTGCGGCCGACGCGTACATCGACACCGAGGCGATCCGCGTCACGACGTGGTCGGCCATCTGGCGGCTGGCGTCGGGGCGCGACGCGCACGACGAGCTCGCCATCGCCAAGTTCTGGGTCGCCGACGGTGGCCAGCGCGTCGCCAACGCGTGCCAGCACCTCCACGGTGGCATGGGCGCCACCACCGACTACCCCATCCACCGCTACTTCCGTTGGGCCAAGTTGCTCGAGCACGCGCTCGGCGGGGCGACGCCACACCTCCTGCGGCTGGGCGACACCATCGCCGCCGGGCCCGGCTGAGGCGAGGAAGGCCCGCGCGTGTTCATCGACCTCACCGACCGGCAGCGGGCGCTGCGAGCGGAGATCGACTCCTACTTCGCCGCGCTCATGACTCCCGAGCGGCGGGCGTCGCTGGGCGGCGGCGAGCAGTTCGGGCCCGGCTACCGCGAGACCGTGCGCCAACTGGGCCGCGACGGATGGCTCGGAGTCGGCTGGCCCGAGGAGTACGGGGGCCGCGGCTGGGGTGCCCTCGAACAACTGATCTTCGTCGACGCCGCAGGGCGGGCGGGCGTGCCCCTCCCCGCAGTGACGCTCAACACGGTGGGGCCCACGCTCGCCCAGTTCGGCACCGACGAGCAGAAGCAGCGGTTCCTCCCCGCGATCCTCCGCGGCGACGTGCATTTCGCCATCGGCTACACCGAGCCCGAGGCGGGCACCGACCTGGCGTCGCTGCGCACCCGCGCCATGCGTGACGGCGACGAGTACGTCGTCAACGGCCAGAAGGTCTTCACCACGGGCGGTCACGACGCCGACTACGTCTGGCTCGCGGCACGCACCGCCCCCGACGCCCCGAAGCACGAAGGAATCTCGATCCTCATCGTCGACACGTCCGACCCCGGCTTCAGCTCGGCGCCGTTCCGCATGATCGGCGGAGGGCACAACAACACGACCTACTACGACAACGTGCGCGTTCCGGTGTCGATGCGGGTCGGGCCCGAGCACGGCGGGTGGAAGATGATCACCACCCAGCTCAACTTCGAGCGGGTGATGCTCGGGCCCTCGGGCGGGATCTTCAAGGCGCTCGACGCCGTGGCGGGCTGGGCGCGCGAGACGATCGCCGCCGACGGCCGACGGGTGATCGACCACGAGTGGGTGAAGCTGAACCTCGCCCGCGTCCGGGCCAGGGTCGAGGCCGCAGAGCTGTTCAACTGGCGGGTCGCCTCCCGTCAGGAGCAGGGCGAGCTCAACCCGGCCGACGCGTCGGCCATGAAGGTGTTCGGCACCGAGCTGCGCATCGAGTCGCTCCGGCTGCTCATGGAGGTGGTCGGCGCGGCCGGCACGCTCAAGAAGGGCTCGGCCGGTGCTGTCCTCGCCGGCAACCTCGAGGTCGAGTACGCGGGTGCCACCATCGGGACGTTCGGCGGCGGCGTCAACGAGATACAGCGCGAGATCATCGGGATGGCGGGCCTGCGCATGCCACGCGTGCCCCGCTGAGCCCGCGGCCGGCAGTGCGCTCGCGCCCAGCCTCTGCCGAGCACCACCAGCGTCGCGGTGGCTGGCGGCTGATGCGCGAGGTCGCGTCGCAGAGCCGTCGCGCGATCGTCCTCGGAGTGCTCGCCGCGCTCGGCTGGACCGTCGCGAAGATCACGATCCCGCTGCTCGCGCTGCGGGCCGTCGACCGCGGCATCGACCCTTACGACCGCGGCGCGCTCATGCGTTGGTCGATCGCCGTCGTCGTCGCGACGGTGTTCGTCGGTGGGTTCACGGCCTACCGGCGCTACGCCGCGTTCAAGATCTCGCTCCGGGCCGAGGCGGAGCTGCGGCGCCGGCTCTTCGACCAGCTGCAGCGCCTTCACTTCGGCTACCACGACCGGGCGCAGATCGGCGAGCTCATGGCCCGGGCCAGCATCGATGCCAAACAGGTGCAGATGCTGCTCGTGTTCATCCCCGTGGCCGGCGCCAACGTCGTGATGGTCCTGGGCGTCGCCGTCGTCCTGCTCGTGCTCAACGCCAAGCTCGCGCTCGTGTCGCTCGCGGCGCTTCCATTGCTTGCGGTGGCGGCGACCCGCTTCTCGCGGCGGCTCCACCCGGTCGCCACCGATCTCCAGCAGCGCCTGGCCGACATGTCGCTCGTGGTCGAGGAAGCCGTGTCCGGCATCCGCGTCGTCAAGGGCTTCGGCGCCGAGGCGGTCGAGAACCGACGGCTGGAGAAGGCTGCCGGCGGCGTGTACGGCCGCGCCATGGCGATGGCTCGCCTGCGCGCCGCGTTCAACCCGCTGCTCGACGTCCTGCCGACCGTCGGGCTGGTAGCCGTGCTCTTTGTCGGCGGTCGCGAGGTGATCGCGGGCCGGATCACGGTCGGCGCACTCATCGCCTTCAACTTCTACATCCTCCAACTGGGCTTCCCGCTGCGAATGACGTCGTTCGTGGTGGCGCAGCTGTCGCGCGCCTCCGCGGCGGCCGCTCGCGTGTACGAGATCCTCGCGACCGAGCCCGAGATCTTGGAGCCCGCGGACGCGCAGCCGCTGCCGCCCGGCGGAGGCGAGATCCGGTTCGAGGGGGTCAGCTTCGGCTACCGACCCGACCTGCCCGTGCTGCACGGTCTCGACCTCGTCGTGCGACCGGGCGAGTCGGTGGCGCTCGTCGGGCCCACCGGGTCGGGTAAGTCCACCGTCGCTCGCCTCGTGCCGCGGTTCTACGACGTCGACGCCGGACGCGTCCTGATCGATGGGGCGGACGTGCGCGATCTCAAGCTCGGCGACCTGCGCGACGCGGTTGCGATCGTGTTCGAGGACACCTTCCTGTTCACCGACACCGTCCGCGCGAACATCGCCTTCGCCGACGACGGTTCGTCCGCGGCGGAGATCGAGCGCGCCGCGCGCCTGGCGGGCGGGCACGAGTTCGTGACCGAGCTGCCCGCGGGCTACGAGACCCTCCTCGGGGAGCACGGCTTCTCGCTCTCCGGGGGTCAGCGCCAGCGGGTGGCGATCGCGCGGGCCATCCTCGCCGACCCCCGCGTGCTCATCCTCGACGACGCCACCTCGTCGGTCGACGCCACCAAGGAGCACGAGATCAGGGCCGCGCTCGACGAGGTGATGCGGGGGCGGACGACGATCATCATCGCCCACCGTCCCGCCACCATCGCGCTCGCGGACCGCGTGGTCCTGCTCGACGAGGGCCGCGTCGTGGCCGAGGGCAGCCACGACGAGCTGTTGCGCACCAGCGAGCGTTACCGCGAGGTGCTGGCCCACGTGTCGGACGCCGCCGGCCACGACCGGACCGCCCCCGACGCGGAGGTCGTCCCGTGAGGGTGCAACAGGTCACCGATCTGCGCCTGAGCGCGGCAGAGAGGCGACACGTCGTCCGGCGCACGTGGCGGTTCCTCCGCCCGGTTCGACTGCGCCTGCTCCTCGCCGTAGCCTGCGTCCTCCTCCAGGCGGCCGCCACGCTCGCCGGCCCCGCGATCGTGCGCTACGGGATCGACCACGGTGTGCAACCGCGCGATGTCGGCGCCCTCGACCGCGCCACCATCGCCTTCGTCGTCTCCGTCATCCTCGTCTACGTCTTCGGTCGGCTGACCATCACGGCCGTCGCCCGGATCGGAGAGGGCTTCCTCCGCGAGCTGCGCCAACGCGTCTTCGCCCACCTCATGCGGTTGTCGCTCGAGTTCTACGATCGCACGCGCACGGGCGCCCTCGTCGCTCGCATGACCGCGGACTGAACATCTTGGTGTTCGCGGGCGCCGTGGTCGTGATGGTCGGCATGAGTTGGGAGCTCGCGCTCGGGGTGCTCTTCGTGGTGCCGGTGCTCGTCATGGCGACGAGGTGGTTCCGGCGCGAGTCGAACGCCGCCTACCTGACGCTGCGAGACCGCGTCGGCGGCACGTTGACGTCGTTCCAGGAGGGTCTCGCGGGTGTCCGCGTCGTTCAGGCGTTCAACCGGGCCGACGCGTTTCGGCGCCGGTTCCGCGAGACGAACGAGCAGCAGTTCCGCACGCACCTGCGGGCCGAGACCATCACGGCGAGGTACACGACGGTGATCGAGCTGACCCAGGGCACGGCCATCGCGGTGACGCTCTTCTACGGCGGCTGGCTCACCGGCCGCGGCGTCGTGACCGTCGGTACCCTCGCCGCGTTCGTCCTGTACCTCCAAAACCTGTTCGAGCCCATGCAGCAGATGAGCCAGCTCTTCAACACCCTGCAGGCCGCGGGCGCGGCGCTCCACAAGCTCTACGGGCTCTTGGACGAAGACGTCGGGATCGACGAGCGATCGGGCGCGGTCGATCTTCCGCCCATCGGGTCGCTCTCCGTCGATCAGGTGTCGTTCCGCTACGACGACGGTGCCCTTGTGCTGGAGGGCGCGTCGCTGCTGGTCGAGCCGGGACAGCGGCTCGCACTGGTCGGGCCCACCGGGGCGGGCAAGTCCACCCTGGCCAAGTTGATGGTGCGCTTCTACGATCCGGCCTCCGGTTCGGTGCGCTACGGCGGCGTCGACCTGCGGGACGCCACGCTCGCCTCGCTGCGCCGGCGCATCGTGGTCGTGGCCCAAGAGGGCTTCCTGTTCGGCGGCACCATCCGCGACAACCTGTTGATCGCACAACCGGGAGCAACCGACGCCGAGCTCTGGGCCGCGATCGAGGCGCTCGATCTCGTGCCTCGTTTCGCCGGCTTCGCGGAGGGGCTCGGCACCGAGGTGCGCGAGCGGGGCGCCAACCTCTCGGGCGGCGAGCGTCAGCTGATCTCGCTCGTGCGCGCCGCGCTCGCCGATCCCGCGGTCGTGGTGCTCGACGAGGCGACCTCCAGCCTCGACCCGGGCACCGAGCGGCTGATCGAGCTCGCGCTCGAACGGCTCATGGAGGGCCGCACCGTGGTCGTGATCGCCCATCGCCTCTCGACCGCGGCGCGCGCGGACATCGTCGCGGTCGTCGAGAGCGGGCACGTGGTGGAGGTGGGCAGCCACCGCGAGCTCATCGGCCGCGACGGTCCCTACGCCGGGCTCTACGCGTCGTGGTCGGGCCGGCGCTGACCTCTACTCGGGTGAGGCCGGCTACTCGCCGCCTTCGTACTTGAACGACAGCTTCACCTTGGCGCGGTAGGCCCGCACCTGGCCGCCCTCGATCTGGAGGTCGAGCTCGGAGACCTCGGCGATCCGCAGCTCACGGAGGGACTGCGACGCGAGGGCGACGGCAGCGGCGGCCGCCTTCTCCCACGACTCGGTGCTGGTGCCAACGAGCTCGATGATCTTGTAGACGCTCTCGGCCATGGGGTGGCTCCCTTCCGCTGACGGTCCCGGCGACCGACGCCGCCAGTCTTCTACAGCTGCGCCGGCGCGTCGTCGGTATCGAAGGTGGCCGACGATGGCGTCGACGATCACGCGTTGCCTCGACGGAGCTCTCACGCGAACGCGCCGTTGTCGATGCCGGCCCGACCAACTACGATTCGACGAACATACGTTTGCACCCACGACGCCCTACACAACGGAGGTTCCGATGGCAAAGGTGAAGCCGATCCCCGACGGTTATCCGCGGGTCATCCCCTACCTGCACATCAACGGCGCCGCCGACGCGATCGAGTTCTACGGCGAGGTCTTCGAGGCCAAGGAGCGGATGCGCATGGCCGGGCCCGACGGCAAGGTCGGCCACGCCGAGCTGGAGCTCGGCGACTCGGTGATCATGCTGTCCGACGAGTTCCCGGAGATGGGCGCGTCGAGCCCGAAGACCGTCGGCGGCACGCCCGTGACGGTGATGGTCTACGTCGACGACGTCGACACCGTCTTCGATCGCGCGGTCAAGGCCGGCGCCACGTCGCTTCGCCCGGTCGAGGACAAGTTCTACGGCGACCGCGGGGGCGAGTTCGAGGACCGCTGGGGGCACCGGTGGAGCATCGCCACCCACATCGAGGACGTGCCACCCGACGAGATGGCCAGGCGCGTCGCCGCGCTGGAGGGCTGACGGCCCGTCCGTCCGCGCCACACTCACTGATGTAGACGGCTTCCGGTCGACGTTCGAGCTCATATCCGACGAGACGTGGAGGGCCGTTGAACGCGCGCTACGGATGGATACTCGTGATTGCCGTGGTCGTCGGATGGGACGTCGTTGCCGTGCTCACCGACGGGCAGAGCCTCACCAGTGCCTTCCGGCACTTCGCACACGCGCACCCCGCGCTGCGCTGGCTGCTGATGTCGGTGGCGCTCTTCCTGGTCGTGCACCTGTTCGAGCCCGTGTCGTGGCAGCGCTATGACCCCGTCGACCGGCTCTACCTACGGTTGTACAAGCTCCAGCACCCCGCGTCCCGATCCAGGGTCGACGACTCGGTGACGATGCGGGAACCCGGCCGGAGCCACGACGACTGACGCTCGGGCCGTCACTGCCACAGCGCCGCCAGCTCGCCGGCCACGGGGTCGTCCTCCACGACGGCCTCGCCGACGCTCGTGGCGTCGAAGGTGGCGACCGCCGGCGCCAGGAAGCGACTCGGCTGGCCGTAGCTGTGGGCGTCGTCGAGCGGGTTGCGCCGGAAGTAGTAACGGAGCGGGTACGACACCACGAGCGTGTCGCGCGCTCGGGTCAGGGCCACGTAGAACAGCCGGCGCTCCTCCTCGACCTCCTCGGCCGAGCCGATGGCCATGTCGGAGGGGATATTGCCGTCGGACGCGTGGATGACGTGGACCACCTGCCACTCGCCACCCTTGGCCGAGTGGATGGTGGAGAGGACGAGGTAGTCGTCGTCGAGGTGGGCCGGGCCGGCCATGTCGCCGGTGCTCGACGGCGGGTCGAGGGTGAGCTCGGCCAGGAAGCGGCTGCGGCTGCGGTAGTCGGTGGCCAGCGAGCGCAGGTGCTCGAGGTCGGCGAGCCGCACCGACGCCGTGCTCGGGTACCGGCGGGCGAAGAGCGGCGCGCACGCGCCGGCCAGTCGCTCGATCTGGATGGCGGGCGCCAGGTCGCCCGACGCGCACTCGCCCAGCGCGTCGCGCAGGCCCTCGAGCCCGGCGGCCGCGGCGGCTGGGAACCGGGGATGGTCGTCGGCGAGGAGCCGGGCGAGCGCCGTCCCCCCGGCCACGCCGAGCTCGTCGATCAGCCGGCGGGTGCCGGCCGGGCCGACGCCGTCGAGGAGGCCGAGCACCCGGTGCCAGGCCAGCTCGTCGCGCGGGTTCTCGAGGATGCGGAGGATGCACAGCAGGTCTTTGACGTGCGCGCTCTCGAGGAACTTCAGACCGCCGTACTTGACGAAGGGGATGTTGCGCCGGGCCAGCTCGAGCTCGAGCCCGTCGCTGTGGTGACCGGTGCGGAACAACACCGCCTGCTCGTGCAACGCGACGCCGCGTTCGCGGTGCTCGAGCACGCTCTCGCACACGAACGCGGACTGGGCCAGCTCGTCGACACACGTGGCGAGCGCCGGGCGACTCCCCGGCGGCCTCGTCGACCGGAGCTGCTTGCTGTAGCCCCCGTGCGCGTCCTTCATGACGGCGTTGGCGCTGGCCAGGATCGCCGGCGTCGAGCGGTAGTTGCGGTCGAGGGTGACGATGGTGGCCCCCGCGAAGCGCTCGGGGAACTCGATCATGTGACGGGCCGACCCCGACCGGAACCCGTAGATCGCCTGCGCGTCGTCGCCCACGGCCGCCACGCACACACCCGGTCCGGCCATGGCGGCGACGATGTCGGCCTGCACGACGTTGGTGTCCTGGAACTCGTCGACGAGGATGTGGTCGAAGCCCGTTCGCAACAACGGACCGACGTTGGGCGATGTCGCCAACGCCCGCCAGTAGAGGAGCAGGTCGTCGTAGTCGACCACGTTGCGGGCCCGCTTGCGCTCGACGTAGCCGGCGAAGACGGCCTTGATCCCGTCGATGTCGTCGCGACACCACGGGTATGCGCGGTCGACGACGTCGGCCAATTTCTCCTGGGCGTTGACGACCCTGGAGTAGACGGCCGCCAGTGTGTCCTTCTTCGGAAAGCGCCGGCCCCGCTCGCCCAGCCCGAGCTCGTGGCGCACGAGGCCGAGCAGGTCGGCATTGTCGCCCTGGTCGAGCACGGTGAAGCCGGAGCGGAGGCCGACTGCCGCGCCGTGCCGGCGCAACAGCCGGTTGGCGACCGAGTGGAACGTGCCACCCCAGACCCGGCGGGCACCTTCCGCCTCGGCGAGCTGGGCCGCTCGCGTGAGCATGTCGCGCGCCGCTCGCCGCGAGAAGGTCAGCAGCAGGATCCGCTCGGGGCGGGCGCCGCCGGCCAGGAGGCGCGCGACCCGGCAGGCCAGCGTCCGCGTCTTGCCGCTGCCGGCTCCCGCAACGATCAGCAGGTGGCCGTCGTCGTGGAGCACCGCCCGGCGCTGCTCGGGGTTCAAGTCGTCGAGCCAGCC
The DNA here is from genome assembly GCA_005888325.1 of Actinomycetota bacterium. NCBI lineage: Bacteria > Bacillati > Actinomycetota > Actinomycetota bacterium. The sequence goes on along the minus strand of VAWU01000062.1, from coordinate 95,570 downwards.
AAACACCTGTTCGATGATAGTGCCCTCGACACGTCGTCGGCGTGGACCGCTCGGTCCCGCCGAGGGGTCAGGCCCAGCCGAGCTCGTCGAGCCGCTCGTCCGAGATGCCGAAGTGGTGGGCGACCTCGTGGATCACCGTCGTCTGCACGAGGTCGACCAGCTCGGCCTCGTCGGCGGCTCGCTCGCTGATCGGGCCCTGGAAGATCGTGATGCGGTCGGGCATGGCGCCGCTGTAGGACAACGGCGAGCGATTCGTGAGCGCGACGCCCTCGTAGAGCCCCAGGAGGGTCCCGCGCCTGCCCCCGAGCTGCTCCGACGTCGGCCATTGCTCGACGATGACCGCCACGTTCTCCATCACCGCGGCGAGCTCGGCCGGGAGCCGGTCGAGTGCCTCGGCGACCAGCTGCTCGAACGCATCAGGGCTCACACGCACGCCGCGATTGTCCCGTGCAACCCCGTTCTTGTCGTACTGAACCGCCGCGACGGCGGTTACGTGCGCCAAGAAGCGGCGCTTCGTCCCAGCGGTCAGCGGATCCAGGCCCCGGGCTCGGAGGTGCGGTAGCCGAGCGCGCGGTAGGTGGCGTCGACGATCGGCTGACCCCGGTCGTTCAGCAGCGTGCCGAGCCCGTGCTTGTTCATCGCGTAACCGAACGACAGGCGACAGGCGGGGTCGGCGAAGCCGATCGATCCCCCCATGCCCGGGTGACCGAAGGCCTCTTCACCGAGCGTGCAGACGCCGTTGGGGCCGAGCTCGCCGACCGTCTTGAAGAAGCCGAGGGTGAACCGCGACGGCGCGAGCATCACCGCGTCGACGCCGGCCGAGCTGACCGCAGCCATGCGCGCGATCGTCTCCGGACGCACGAGCGGAGCGCCGCCGTTCGCCAAAGGCCGGTACATCCCCGCCAGGCCGCGTGCGTTGGTGACACCACCGGCCGCTCCGAGCTCGGCCGCGCGCACCGCGCGGCTGTTCGGGTCGGCCATGAGCCCGCCGTTGTTCAACAGCACCAGTCCGGGCACCGACTGCGGAGCCAACAGGGCGGCCTCGAAGAACGGGGGCAACGGCTGGTCCGCCGCAGGGATGGCAGCGATGGCCGAGGCCACGCGCGGCTCGTGCGCCTCGGGCAGGCCGATCCAGAAGTCGAGGCCGAGGGGGCGGGCCACGTGCTCGGCGAAGAACTGCCCGAGCGACTGCCCAGAGACCCGGCGCACGACCTCGCCGACCAACCACCCGAAGGTGAGGGCGTGGTAGCCGTGGCGGGTGCCCGGTTCCCAGAACGGCTCCTCGGCCGCCAGCGTCTCGACCATCAGGTCCCAGTCGGCGAAAGCTCCGTTGGGCAGGAACTCCCGCACGGCCGGGAGGCCGACCTGGTGGTTGAGGAGCATCCGCACGGGGACGTCGGCCTTTCCGTTCTTAGCGAACTCGGGCCAGTAGCGCGCCACGGGGGCCTCGAGGTCGAGCTCTCCCCTGTCGGCGAGGAGGTGGGCACACAGCGAGGTAGCCCCCTTGGTGCACGACCACACCACAGACACGGTGTCGGCGTCCCACGGTCGACCGGTGGCGACGTCGGCCGTGCCGCCCCAGAGGTCGACGACGACCTCGCCGTCGACGGTCACGCACAGGCTGCCACCGACCTCGCCCCGCTCGGCGAAGTTGCGCTCGAACTCCTCGCCGACCTGGGCGAAGCGGCTCTCGCACGAACCCTGGACCGCCACCGCCACCTCCGTTCCGCTCCGGCTCTCGGCCGTCCCCCTGGACGCCCGCATTGATCGAACCACCGGGCGGTGAGCCGGTCCAGTAGGGAGTTCCTCGACCGCTACCGTGGCCGGGCGATGCCAGGCGCGCTGTCGCCGGCGCGGGGGTGGTTGCCGACGGCGGTGGTGTCGTCTTCCGCGCCGCGCGCGTCGCCGGCCGTCATCTCCGCCAGCACGGCTGCCGCGTCCTCGAGGCTCGCCCTGATCGCATCGAGATTGAGCGAGCGTTCGTCGTTCTGCATCTCGACGCTGCTGCCCATGGTCGCTCCCTTCGCGAGTGCCATGGACACCAGTCTTGCGTCCGTCACGCGGCTGAACGCGGATGATCGGCTCGCACTCACGCGCGCACGCGATCCGCGACCTCGCTCTCCGCGCGAGCCAGCATGCTGGGATCGACCGGCCGACCACGAGGGTCACGCACCGCGGTTCCGTGACACGGCGTGTGCGGAAGGTTCAGCGTGTGCTCAGGCGCGACACCCCACAATGCCCCTTGAGGGGAGAGCGTGAAGGCGCGAGACGGGACAACGCACCGAAATCGGGTGCGGCCCGACATCTCGTGCACCTCGCGCCCGGGACCATCTGTCATTCGGTTGACGCGTTTTCACCCACGTGGCCTCGGCACGACACACACAGGTCGCAGGGCGCTGAGGTGTGCGCGGGAGGGGTAGAGAGCGCGGCCCTCGGAGGAGAGGAAAGGCATTGGCCCTCACGGAGTACGAGGAACGGGTGATCGCGGAGCTCGAAGCGCAGCTCCGACCCGATGACGCAGCCGCGGATGACTCAGTGTGGTTCGCGCACTTCGATGCGTCCGGTTCCCGGTTGCCGCGCCGAAGCCGCGGACGGCTCGCGCTGCTCGTTGCATGCTTCCTCGGAGGGATCGCGCTCCTGGTGGCGGTACGTCACGCCTGGTTCGCGGTTGAGATGTCGAACGTGTCCGGCCTTTCGACCGCATCGATCACGAGCGCGCTCGGCGTCGTCGGATGCGCGACCGCGCTTGCGTCAGCGCTGATGCTCTGGCAGCTGGTTCGCGTTCCTCACCACCCGCGGTAGACGCGCGTCGATCTCCTCGGTCACGATGCCGGGAGGACACGCTCCTGCTTGCGACTCCCCCGCTTGCCGAATCGCAGGTAGAGCGAGGGGACGATGAACAGGTTGAGCAACGTCGTCGTCAACAGCCCGCCCAGGATGACGACGGCCATCGGGTGCTCGATCTCGTTCCCGGGGATCGTGCCGACGACCGCCAGCGGCACCAGGGCTAGTCCGGTGGCCAACGCGGTCATCAGGATCGGTGAGAGCCGCTCCCGTGCCCCGCGCAGGACGAGCTCAGGACCGAACGTCTCGCCTTCGTGCTCCTCGAGATGTTGATAGTGGTTGATCAACATGATCTTGTTGCGCGCCGCGATGCCGAAGATCGTGAAGAAGCCGACGAGCGAGCCGAGCGAGAGGATGGCGTGGCTGAAGAAGTACGCCGCCAGCACGCCGCCCACCAGCGCGGACGGCAGGGTGAGGAAGCCGAGAGCCGCCAGGCGGAAGCTCCGGAACGACACGAGCAGGAGGAGGAAGACTCCGATGAGGGCGGCGATGCTGAAGCCGACCAAGCGGCTCTGCGTGGCCTGTCGCTCCTTGAACTCTCCCAGAAACTCCGCGTGGTACTGGAGTGGGAAGTCGACCTTCTTGACCGCGCTCTCGATGTCGCGGGCGACGGAGCCCAGGTCACGTCCCTCCACGTCCGCGCCGATGTCGATGCTCCTGGAAGCCGACTCTCGATGGATGACGTTCGGCGTCGGCTTGATGGCCACATCGGCCACCTCGTCGAGACGCACGTGACCGCCGCCCGGCGTGTCGATCGGGAGCGCCCGGATGTCGGTGAGGCTGTTGCGCGTCGCAGGCGTGGACCAGACCTGGACGTCGTAGGCCTTGCCGTCCCTGAACAGGTCGCCCACCTCTTCGCCCGAAACCATCGTGGCCGCCGCCCGGCGCACGTCGCCGGGCTTGATCCCGTAGCGTTGGGCGGTTTGGAGGTTCACCTCGACCTCGATCTGCGGCACATCTTCGACGAGCTCGACGTGCGCGTCGACCGCGCCCGGCACCTTTGAGATGACGTCCTTCACCTGCTGCGCCTTGGTGCGGAGGATCTCGAGGTTCTGGCCGAAGACGCGCACGACGATGGGATTGCCCACTCCCGTCAGGACCTCCTCGATCCGCTCGTTGAGGTAGGTCTCGACGTTGCGGAACAGCCCGGGGTAGCCATTCACCACGTCCTCGACGCGCGCGACCGTCTTCTCGTAGTCGGCCTTGGGGTCGATGCTGATCCAGAGCTCGCCGAAGTTGACGCCGGCCACCTCCTCGGCCAGGAAGGCCTGGCCGATGTGGGCGCCGAAGTTGCGCACGCCGGGGATGCTCCGCAGCTCGCGGCTCACCCGCTGCGTCATGCGGACCTCTTCGGGGTCCGACGTGCCCGGCTTCGTGATCCAGTGGATCAGGAAGTCACGTTCCTTGAAGGTGGGGAACAGCGACTGGCCGAGCCGCGGTACCACCAGCGCGCCGACGGTGAGGAACGCAGGGCGGGGTGAGCGGATGAGCGGCCAGAGCACGCGGTCGTACGCGCGGTGCAGCGCACGCACGAGCGGCGACTCCCGGCGTTCGACGGGGGCCCTGCGCAGCAGGATCAGACCCATGGCGGGTGTCACCGTCATGGCGACGACCATCGACGCGAGCACCGCCAGCCCGTAGGAGATGGCGAGGGGCCGGAAGAACGAGCCGGACAGACCCTTCATGAACAGCACCGGCAGCAGCGTCATCACGTCGATCAGCGTGGCGTAGATGATGGCGCTGCGTACCTCGAGCGAGCCCTCGAGCACGATGCGCGCGGTCGACTTGTCGCTGCCCGTGTTCCGGGCCTCGCGCAATCGGCGCACGATGTTCTCGATGTCGATGATGGCATCGTCGACGACCACCCCCACGGCGATCACCAGGCCGGCCAGGATCATGGTGTTGATCGTCTGCCCCCGTAGGTGCAGCACGAGCAACGCGGCCATCAGCGACATCGGGATGGCCACCACGCTGATCAGCGCGCTGCGCCACGAGAAGAGGAACATCAGCAGGATCAGGACCACGAGAGCACAACCGAGGAGCAGGGCGTCGGTGAGGTTGTGGATCGCCAGGTCGATGAAGTCGGCCGACCGGAAGATGGTGGGATCGATCGTGATGCCGGTGAGGCCGGGCTTCATCTCGTTCAGCGCGGCCTCGACGTTGTGGGTGACGTCCAACGTGTTGCCCCACGGAAGCTTCATGACGACGAGCATGAGGCCGCGGTTGTCGTTGATGACCGCGTCGCCGAAGAGCGGCTGATGATCCTCGACCAGGTTGGCCACGTCGTTGAGCACGAGCGGCCTGCCATCGGGCCGCGTGCCCACGGATATCTGGCCCATGTCGGTGGGCGTGACGAGGGGAGCGCGGTGCTGGACCTGGACTCGCTGGTTGGCGGTCTCGATGGCGCCGCCGGTGCCGATCACACCCCCGCCCTCCGAGAACTTCAACAACCCCACGTCGAGCGCGTCGGCGGTCGCGTCCATGACCTGCTCGAGCGAGACGTTGTTCGCCTGCAGGCGCTGCGGGTCGGCCTGCACCTGCATCATCTTCAGCTGCTCGCCCCAGATGGCGACGTCGGCGACGCCGGGCACGCGCAGCAGACGCGCCCTGATCTTCCAGTAGGCGGTCATGGACATGTCCGGAAGGGACCACGTCTTGGAAGACAGTCCGATCTTCATGACGCGCGCTGTCGCGGACACGGGCTGGATCATGATGGGCGGAGCGGCCCAGGTCGGCAGCGTGGATGTGACGGTTGCCACCCGCTCCTGGACGACCTGCCGCGCCTTCAGGAGATCGGTGCCGGGCTTGAAGATGAGCTCGATCGAGGACAGCTGGGGAACCGACTTCGACCGCATGATGTCGAGACCTTCCAACCCGTTCAGCGACTGCTCCAGCGGAACGCTGACCAGGCTCTCCACCTCGGCCGCGGTCAGCCCGAGGCACGCGGTCTGAATCTCCACGCGTGGTGGCGCGAACTCGGGGAAGACGTCCACCCGGCTGTGACGCAGCTGACCGGCGCCGAAGAACATCATCGCCGCGGCGAGAGCCACCACGATGAAACGGAATCTGAGGCTCGTCTTTACGATCGAACGCATCATGGCGGCGCGGTTCCTCTATCCGTCAGTCTTCTCGGTCGGTCAGTCTTCTTTGAAGAGTCCGAACTCGGTGCCGAACAGCTCCTCGGCGCCGACCGTCACGATGGTGGTGCCGGAGGGCGGGCCGTCGACGAGGATGGCGTCGTCGCCGTCGATCCGGTCGACCGTGATCGGAGCGCGGACGAAGGTGCGGAGCCCGGGGTTGGCGTACGCCCACGTCTTGCCGTTGGCGTCATAGAGCACGGCGGCATACGGGATGACCTTCTGTGTCGCGCCGCTCTCGGCTTGTGCCTCACGAACCTTGACGGTCTGGACGTCGATCCGCTTGACCGCCTCTGCCGACAGGATCACCCGCTTGAGGTCGGGCTGTCCCTTGACCGCCTCGAGCTTGACGGTGGCGTGGCCCGTCGCCTCCGGCTCCTGGGCCGCCTTCGAGCAGGCCGAGAGCGCGAGACCGGCGACCATCGCGACGACGATCCATCGTGTGCCGCGTTGCATCGAACGTTCCCCCTATGAGTGCGTCGTCGTTGTGGATGTCGTCGTCACGTCGACCATGCCGTCGGCGTCGACCTTGCCGTCGCCGCCACCGTCGATGGCGGTGAGATCGAGGAGCTCGTGCCGCATCTGGTCAGCCTCGATGCGGGGCGCGAAGCGCAGATACAGCGCCGGTACCACGAACAGGCTGAGCAGGGTCGAGGTGACGAGGCCGCCGATGACGACGACCGCCATCGGGTGCGCGAGCTCGTAGCCGGGACCGTCGCCGAGCACGATGAACGGAAGCAGCGCGAGCGCCCCGCCTGCCGCCGTCGTGAAGATCGGCACCAGTCGTTCCCGCGTGCCGCGCAGCACGAGCTCGTCGCGCGAGATCTCGCCGCCGTGTTCCTCGAGTCGCTGGTAGTGCTCGACCATCAGGACGACACTCCGGGCCGCGATCGCGTACACCGCAAAGAAGCCCACCAGAGAACCGAGCGAGATCCGGTCGCCGTTGACGAGCGCCGCCACCAGGCTGCCGACGAGCGCGGACGGCAGGGCGAGAAACAGCACGGAAGCCAGCCGCCAGCTCCCGACGGCAGCTTGCAGCAGCAGCAGGATCCCGATCGCGGCGGCGACCCACAGCGCGATGAACCGCGTCTTCGCCGCCTGACGGGCCGCGTAGTCGCCGAGCAGCTCGGCATGGTTCTCGATCGGGAACTTGACGCTGCGAAGGGTCGCCTTGATGTCGCTCGCGATCGCGCCGACGTCCCGCCCGCTGACGTCGGCCCCGACGTCGATGCTCCGCGAGACATCCTCGTGTCGAATCACTTGCGGTACAGCCGTCACGCGCACGTCGGCAACGTCGCCCAGGGCCACGTGCTCGCCGGTGGGCGATTCGATCAGGAGGTTGCGGATGTCGGTGAGGCTGGCGCGAGTCTCCGGCGTGCCCCACACCACGACGTCGAACACCTTCTGCTCTTCGAAGAGCGAGCCGACGCCGAGGCCCGAGAGCAGCGTGGCCGCCGCCCGACGCACGTCGCCCGGCTTGATGCCGACGCGTTGTGCCTTGGCGAGGTCGACCTTCACCTCGAACGACGGCTCCACGGCGTCGCGTTGCACCGTGGTGTTGGACACGCCGTCGATCTTCGAGATCGCCCGCCGCAACTCGTTCGCCTTGCGGCGCATGACGGACAGGTCGGAGCCGAAGACGCGCACCGTGATGTCCTGCCCTGTCCGCCCGAGCACCTGCTCGATTCGTTCCTTCGGGTACGTGAGCACCGAGTGCTCGAGGCCGGGATAGCCGTTGACCACCCTCTGGATCGAGCTCACGGTCTTGCCGTAGTCGGCTGAGGGATCGATGTTCACCCAGAGCTCGCCGGAGTTGACGCTGACCACCTGGTCCGCCAGCACCGCCCGCCCGACGTGCGCGCCGACGTCGCGGACGCCCGGCAGTGATCGCAGCTCGCGGCTGACGCGAGCCGTGATGCGGTCCATCTCCGGCAACGAGGCGCCGGGTGCGCCCTCCCAGTGGACCAGCAGGTCCCTGTCCTTGAACGTGGGGATGAGCGAGTGCCCGCGTTCGAGGAACGGCAACACCGCCACGCCCACCAACGCGACGACGCCCACCGCGCCGAGCGCGAGACGAGGGCTTTCGACGAACCTCGGGAGAAAGCGATCGTGACCCCGACGGAGCCGCTGGACGACCGGCGACTCGCGGCTCGCAAGGGGCGCCTTGGCGAGGAGCAACAGGCTGAGCGCCGGCGTGACGGCGAGGGCGACCACCATCGACCCCAACACCGCCGCCGCGTATGCGAGCGCGATCGGAGGCGCGAATGCGCCGGCCTCGCCCTTCAGCACGAAGACCGGTGCCAGGGCGAGCAGGACGATGATCGTCCCGAATGCGAGCGGGCTGCGCACCTCCATCGAGGCCTCGAGCACGGTCGTTGCCGCGGATCCGTTGCCCACTTCGGCATGCTGACGCAGGCGCCGCCTGATGTTCTCCGTGTCGACGATCGAGTCGCCGACCACCACCACGACGGCGAGGACGAGTCCCGCCACGACCATCGCGTTGATCGTCGCCCCTCCCAGATGGAGCACGATCACTGCCAGGGCCAGCGACAACAGCGCGGTCACCGCTGCGATCAAGGCGGTGCGCCACTCGAACAGGAGCGCCAGGAGCAACAGGACCAGGAGCGCGAGGCCGATGAGCAGCGCCTTGGCGACGTTGTGGGTGGACTTCGCGATGTAGTTGGCCGGCCGGAAGAGTGACGAGTCGACCTGAATGCCGGCGAGACCGGGCCCCATGGCGCGGAGGGCCTCGTCGACGCCCTTCGTCACCTCCATGACGTTGGCCTCGGGGAGCTTCTCGACGACGAGCATGAGCCCGGGGCCCTTGCTGAGGACGGCGTCGCCGATGAGGGGCTGATGGTCCTCGACCACGTTCGCCACGTCACCGAGCGTCAGGGCCGGGCTCGCACCGTAGGCGCTCTCCGTTCCCTCGATGGCCACCTTGGCCAGGTCCGCCTGAGTCGTGATCGGCGACTTGTGAAAGACCCCGAGCCGCTGCTGGGGCCCGTCGACGAACCCGCCGGTGCCGGGCGTGTTCGCCTCCAGGCGACCCAGCGGCGAGAACCACAGCGCGTTCCCGGTGGTGGAGATCACCTGGTCGAGTGAGACCCCGCGCTCGTCGAGCGTCTGCGGATCGACCTGCACCTGCAGCTGCCGCTCCCGCTGTCCCCAGATGGCCACGTTCGCCACGCCGGGCACGCCCATCAAGCGGGGCCGGAGCGTCCAGCGGGCGAGCACGCCCATGTCGATGAGCGAATGCGACTTCGAGGTGAGACCGATCATCATGACCCGGCTCTCCGACGACAGTGGCTGAAGCATCTGCGGCGGCAGCGAGACGTGCGGGAGCGCGACCGCCTGCGTCAAGCGCTCGTTCACCACCAGTCGCGCCCGAGCGAGGTCCGTCCCCTTCTTGAAGATCAGCTCGATCGAGGACAGCCCCGGAACCGACTTCGAGTGGATGAGATCGAGGAAGGGCACCCCGTTCAGCAGGTCCTGCTCCAGCGGGACGGTGATGAGCTGCTCCACCTCCGGCGCGGAGAGCCCGAGCGCCTCGGTCTGGACGTTCACGGTCGGCCGCACGAACTCGGGCAGGACGTCCCTGGGCATGTCCCGGAGCTGGGTGATCCCGAGGAACAGCACGACCGCGGCGACAGCGACCACCAAGCCTCGGGATTTCAGGCTCGAGCGGACGATCCAACGCATCATGGCTGAAAACCTCCCTGCACCGGACCGGCAATACCGGATCCGCTGGTTTCGGATATGAGTCCCGCGCCGAAGCGGTCTTGGGGCCGGCAAACGAACGAGCTGGTAACGCCAAGTCGAAGGGTTTGAACGTCGTTCTTCAGCGTGGCTTCAGGAGCCGCGTCGTACGGTGCCCATGGCTCGGAAAAGAGGGGAAGGAACGTGAAGACAGACCTGGCTGCAGCGCAGAGCATCGGACTGCAGGCCGCCGGAAAGAGTCTGCCGATCACCAGCGGCAAGAACCGAAATGAGCCCGCGAGTGACGAACGCTCCCGAAATGAAGACGGACGTTGTCGCTCGCCAGGCGCGAAAGACCATCACCGCGCTCGCGGCTGCGACAGCAAAAGAGGAGACCCGAGCGCGCGAGCTATAGGCCTCCTGAGGGTCGCGAAACCAACTCGAAGGACGAAGACCCGGAGGCGAGAGCGGCTCGAACGCGAGCGCGGAGAGAGCAGCGATCAGTCATCGCGGCGCCGTTCCCCCCCTTTCCCACCAAACCGCCGAAACCCCCGCTCCAGCGGTACCCGATTCGGACGTTATGACGCAGTCGGATCGTTGTCAACCGATCTTTTCCCGACAATGACGGCGCCGTCTCTCGGGCGGGCCGGGGATGGGCGACGCGAACGGAGCCGGCCGGTCACCTGCAGGTTCGCCGTCCCCGCGCCGCCGCGGTGGTGGCCGGTCATGGTCTTCGATCCGGACCGGGCCGCTCGAGCCGTTTGACGGCAAAGCCGCGATCTCGGATTGACTACGGTTTGTAGTCATTCTGGGTCGGCGCGGCGCTGACCGCGTCAATTGCCAAGTCTTCCTTGTCCGGAGGACGTTGGACGCTTTCGCACGGGTGTGCGCCCAGGGTGATGGACGGCGGAACGTCCGCGCATCGAGGGGCGAAGAGCGGGAAGGGGGGACCTGGTGCGGCGTTCCTGCGTCGGCGTTGTCGCCGCCTCTGTCCTCGCGCTTTTGGCTTCGGCGTGCCTCGGCGGTGACAAGTCGCCGACTACGGAGAAGGACTTCTCCAAGATGAAGTTCTCCCGTTCCACGACCGTCGACAACACCTTGCTGCCGCTCGTCCCCGGGACGCAGCTCACCTACGAAGGGCGGGCGAACCGAGGGACCGGGGTTCTTCCCCATCGCATCGTCTCCGTCGTCACCGACCTGACCAAGGTGATCCACGGCATTCGCGCCGTCGTCATCTGGGAGCGCGACTTCAACGAGGGTCAAATGGTGGAGTCGGAGCTCGCCTTTCAGGCCCAGGACGACGAGGGCAACGTCTGGAACCTCGGCGAGTACCCCGAGGTGTACGAGCAGGGCAAGCTGGTCGGCGCCGAAGACACCTGGATCACCGGTCTGCAGCGGGCGCAGCCGGGCATCCTCATGCGGGCGAAGCCGAAGATCGGGTCGCCCGGCTACCTCCAGGGCTGGGCGCCCGAAATCGAGTTCCGGGACCGGGCGAAGGAGCTCAAGGCGGGCCAGCGGAGCTGCTTCTCCGGGCGTTGCTACAGCAACGTCCTCCTGACCGACGAGTGGAACCCGCTCGACCCGCCGGACGGCCATCAGCTCAAGTACTACGCGCCGGGGGTGGGCACGATTCGAGTCGAGCCCGGGGCCGGTGACCAGGACCAGGAGACCCTGGTGCTGGTGGGGAAGGTGCGCCTCGACGCCAACGCGTTGGCGGAGGCGCGCCGAGCTGCGCTCGACGAGGACGCGCGCGGCTACACGGTCAGCAATGACGTCTACGCCAAGACCCCCCGTGCGACGCACACCGCGCGCGTGGACAAGCCCCAATAGGCGTTTCGGTGAATCGAACGGTGGAGACGGCGAACGTGTGTAGCGCGATGACCGACGCAGCGCCCGCTCAGCGGGAATTCAGCGGGCTCTCCGTACATTCTGTCCAATGCTGACGGAGCCCGGTCCGGACGGGGTGGCGACCAGCCTGGCGGAGCCAGAGACCAAGCGCCACCGACTGCCTCGCGCCCCACTCCACTTCCGCCGCGAAGCCGGCCCGCGCCCGGGCGCGCGCCGCAACACCGCGCTCGCCATCGCGCTCGCGGCCGTGGTCACCGCGTCGGCCGTCGGCTGGGTCGCCGGTCGACGGATCCAATCACCGGCCGAGATCGCGTCGAGGACGGCACCGCCGCCCGCGTCGCTCATCACGGTGCCGGTCGAGCTGCGCACGCTGACATCCGACGTGGTCGCCCGGGGGACGGTGCGCTACGGCTCGCCCCAGACCGTGACGCTCCCGGCATCGCCGCTCAAGCCGGGCACGAGCATCGTGTCGATCGCGCCCGTGAAGGGGGCAGCGCTCAATGAGGGAAACGTCGCCTTCTCGGTCTCGGGCCGGCCCGTGCTCGTGCTCCAGGGCGCGCAACCCGCGTACCGCGATCTCGGGCCCGGCGCGGTGGGCGAGGACGTCCGCCAGCTCCAGGCGGGTCTGACGCGTCTCGGCTTCAACCCCGGCGCGCTCAACGGCGTGTACGGCGCTTCGACGGCCGCCGCGGTTGCGGCCTGGTACCGGGCCGCGGGCTGGACACCATTGGGGCCGACCGACGAGCAGCTGCAGTCACTGAGGGCCGCGGAGTCGGACGCGTTCGGTGCCCGCTCCGAGCGCGCCAACGCAGACGACGCCCTCACGACCGCCCGCAACAGCCGGACCACTGCGAACGCCGGCGTCCGCAAGGCCACGAGCGCCCTGAACGCGGCCAATCAGGCCAAGCGGGCGGCACAGCTCCAGCTCGACACGGCGCGCGCCGACCCCCAGACCACGTCGACGGAGCTCGCGGCGCTCCAAGGCGCCCTCATCCAGGCAACCGCTGCGGTCGACGTCGCCCAGGCCGACGTCGACGCGGCGAAGGACGAGGTCGCCAACGCGAACGCCGCGATCAAGGTGGCCGAGAGCCGGGTGGCCCTCAACGCCGGCCGCGTGAAGCAGGTGGACAGCGCGGTGAGTCAGGTCAACGGGAAGCTCGGCATCCAGCTTCCCGCCAACGAGGTGCTGTTCTTCGCCAGCCTGCCCCTTCGGATCGACGACGTGACCGTCAAGGCGGGAGACGAGTTGACGGGACCGGTCATGACGGTGAGCAACTCACTGCTGGCGGTCGATGGCGCGCTGTCGCTCAACGACGCCAAGCTCGTCCGCAAGGGCGCGGCGGTCACGATCGACGCGCCCGACTCCGACTTCCGCGCGGCAGGCACCGTGAGCGCGCTCGCCGACACGCCCGGGACGCAGGGGGTCGAGCCCCAGCGGTACTACTTCGGAGTCACGTTCACCCAGGACGCGCCCGCCGCGCTCGTGGGCGCCTCGGTGGTGGTGACGATCACCGTGAGCAGCACCGAAGGCAACGTCCTCACCGTGCCCATCGCCGCGCTCTCGGTCGCGGCCGACGGCACCTCACGGGTGCAGGTCCGCGAGCGCGGCGCAACCCGGACGGTGACGGTGAACCCCGGGCTCGCGGCGAAGGGCATGGTGCAGGTCACGCCCATCAAGGGCACGCTCGCCGCCGGTGACCTCGTCATCGCCGGCAGGGGCTCGGCCCCGGCGGCCGGCGCCGCATGACGTCGGTGGCTGACGGTCGTCGTGTCGGTCGCGTCACGGCGACCCTTCTCGTCGGTGCCTTGCTCTTGCTTGCGGGCTGCAGTGGTGGCGGTGGCTCGAAGAAGCCCTACAGGACGATCGAGGAAGAGCTCGGCCTCGAGCGCGAGGGGATCGTGCAGCGCCAGGCCACTGCCGGGAACCTCATCCGGGCGTGCATGGGGCGGGTGGGGTTCGACGGGTACACCGCGGAGCCGAAACCCCCCGGCGCGGACCTGAGCGACGAGGACTACGAGAAGCAGTACGGCTACGGCATCACGACGGTGTACGGCAAGGAAGAAGGGGCCGCCAACCAGACGTACCGCGACTCGATGAGCCCTACGGACCAGGTCGCCTACGACCGTGCGCTCTACGGCGACGATCCCACTGCGACGTTCGCCGACGCAGTCGACAACGGAGACTTCACCCGCGTCGGCGGCTGCACCAAGGAGGCGACCGACAAGGTCTTCGGCGGTGCGGCGGTGATCCAGAGCCTCCAGACCAAGCTCGACGCGCTCGACGACCGGATCCAACAGGATCCGCGCATGGTCAAGGCTGTCGGCAAGTGGAGCACGTGCATGCAGAAGGCCGGCTACGAGGACCTCGCCGCGCCCGACGAGGTCGACACCGTCCTGCACAACAAGCTCGAAGCGATCGTCGGGCCGCCCGAGAGCCCCAAGCCCGACTACGACAAGGCCGCTTTGTCCGCATTGCAGAACGAGGAGCGCGCCATCGTGGCGGCGGACGTCAAGTGCGAGGCCAAGAACATCGACGACGTCGAGCTGAAGATACGCAAGTGATCAGCAAGGTGCCTCCTCCGTGATCGACCTCTCGGGGGCGCCCGCCGACGGCCATCGCCTCGCGGGCGGCCTCGACAAGCCGGTCGTCCGGCTCTCCAAGGTCTCCCGCACCTTCGGGGCCGATCCTCCGGTCCACGCCCTGCGCGACGTCGACCTCACGATCTGGCCCGGCGAGTGGGTGTCGATCGTCGGTCCGTCCGGTTCCGGGAAGTCGACGCTGCTCAACATCGTCGGGCTCCTCGACCGCCAGACGGCCGGCATGTACCGCCTCGTCGGGGTCGACGTCGCCGCGCTCGACGACCTCGGCCGCGCCGGGCTCCGGGGACGCACGATCGGTTTCGTCTTCCAGGCCTTCCACCTGCTGCCCCATCGCACCGTGCTCGAGAACGTCATGCTCGCCGAGCTCTACGTGGGCGCTCCCCGGCACGGCCGGCAGGAGCGCGCCCGCGCCGCCCTCAACCGGGTGAGCCTCGACGACCGCGCCGACTTCCTTCCCACCAAGCTGTCCGGCGGCCAGCAGCAACGAGCCGCCATCGCGCGCGCGCTCGTCGGGGAGCCCAGCCTGCTGCTGTGCGACGAGCCCACCGGTAACCTCGACTCGCACAGCGCCGAGAGCCTGCTCGACGTGTTCGCCCAGCTCTCCCACGACGGGCTCACGCTGGCCGTCATCACCCACGACGACAAGGTTGCGAGCCGTGCCGGGCGCCAGGTGCGCATCGTCGACGGTGCGCTGGACGAGCTGACGCCGCCGAGCGCGGGCAACGGCCAGGTGCACGGGTCGTGAAGCTCCGACGTCGCGGCCGATCGGGGCCCGCCACCGCGAAGCCCCGGCTCGCGGCCAGAGATCTCTTCGAGGAGTGCCTCGCCAGCCTCCTCGCCCGTCCGGGCCGCGCCGTCTTGACCGTGCTCGGCACCGTCGTCGGTGTCGCCGCGCTGGTCGCCACCCTCGGCCTCTCGAAGACGGCCGGCAACCAGATCGTCGGCCGCTTCGACGCGCTCGCCGCCACCGACATCGTCGTCACCCCCAAGACCGGACGCACCGGCCGCGCCGTCAGGCAGAACGTGCTCCCCTGGGACGCCGAGCAGCGCGTCGGCCGGCTCAACGGCGTCGTGGCCGCCGGCACCCTGACGGATGTGAACGTGAGAGGCGAGCTGGTCCGGGCCGTGCCCGTGAACGACCCACAGGGCCAGACCCAGTTCCAGGTACCCGTGAAGGCCGCTTCCCCGGGCTTGTTCCGCGCCGTGCGAGCCAGGCTCAGCACCGGCCGTCTGCCCGACGCGGGACACTCGGCGCGTGGCGATCGGGTGGTCGTGCTCGGCCCCAACGTGGCCGCGCAGCTCCATGTGACGCGGGTCGACAACCAGCCCGCGATCTACATCGGCGATCGTCTGTACGTCGTCGTCGGCCTGCTGTCCACGGTCCAACGCCAGCCGTCGCTGCTGGGATCGATCGTGATCCCCGAGGGCACGGCCCAACGTGAGTTCGGCCTCACCGCACCGGGATCGGTGCAGGTCGAGACGCGCATCGGCGCCGCGAGCGTCATCGCCGGGCAGCTGCCGCTCGCGCTCAACCCCGCCGACCCCCGGGTCCTCAAGGTCGCCGCGCCTCCCGAGCCCCGCCGGGTCCGCGCCGGGGTGCAGCGCGACCTCAACTCGCTGTTCCTCCTCCTCGGCGGTGTGTCGCTGCTCGTCGGCGCGATCGGCATCGCCAACGTGACCCTCGTGTCGGTGCTCGAGCGGGTCGGTGAGATCGGGCTGCGACGCTCGCTCGGCGCCGCACGCCGCCACATCGCCGCGCAGTTCCTGATGGAGAGCACCACGCTCGGCCTCGTCGGCGGCGTGGTGGGTGCCGCGGTGGGCACCCTGGTCGTCGTCGGTGTGGCGGCAAGCCGCGCCTGGACACCGGTCCTGGAGGCGTGGGTGCCGCTGGGCGCTCCCCTCCTCGGGGGTGCGGTCGGCCTCTTGTCCGGTCTCTACCCTTCCGCCCGTGCCGCCGCGCTCGAACCGGTGGAGGCGCTGCGCTCCACGATGTGAGGGCGGGGGCGTGATTCCCTGCGGGATCGGTGGAGGTAGCGCGGCCTGGCGCGAAGCGGTACCGTCGGTGGCGGCTGGGGGTGGTGATGTTGTCCATCCCGGAGGGGGAGGGGGGAAGTGTCGACGATCCAAGGGCTCACTCCCGCGGTGCCGTGCCTGTTTCCCGGTTGCACTGAGACGGTGCGCTTCGATCTCGCTTCCGCCAACGGCAATGGCCCGACGCCGCGTGCGCACGCGAGATGTCCCAACGGTCACCCCCATTACGCCGAGGACACCGTGCGGTACGGGACCGACCGCGAGGCCTGAAGATCCGGTGCCCGTGTAGACGGTCGCTACCGACCGCCCGCGGACGCCCACGTCTCGACCAGCGGGTTGCGTCCGTCGAGGCTCCCTTCGGAGCCGTAAGGACGAAACCGGATGAATGCCGACTCGTGATGGAACGGCTTCCGGCGCTGCGCGGCGATTGCCACGGGATGGGCCGCCTCGCGTTGGCCATACGCATAGGCCGAGAGCGCGTCCGTCGACTGCCAGAGCGAGAAGGTGGAGACGAGCGGAGGGCGCGCCAGCCCGGTCGCCCAGATCAGACCCGGCGCACCGACGACGGCGCCCTCGGCCTTGGCGCTGGCGCGTAAGAAGCGGACGACCTGGGTGACACGGAGTCGGCCGAGCGTGAGCGCGGCCGCGGGCCCGTCGAGCTCGACGTCGTGCTTCGTCGGCACGTCGCTCGGGAGCCCCGGCCACGAGCCCGACGCCCGCAGTGGATCGAGTCGAACATGCCATCCACCTGCGAGCGTTGCGGCCATCGGGTGATCGGAGAGAAACCCGTCGAGGGCGTCGTCGTCGTCCCAGAACGCGATGAGCCCGACGCGGCTGAAGGCCGGTGAGGGGAGGACTGCGCCGCTGAGCGGCGCGGTGAGGGCCACGTTGGCGTGCCGCAGGCCAGGTGTGGAGGTCGGACGCGGGGCCCGGCGGAGCACCCTCAACGCCGATCGGACGCCGACGTCCGAGAGGTGAACCGATGCGATCATCGCATCCAGCATTCAGCGCGTCGGCGGCGAGGGTCAATCCGTGGACATCGGCAGGAGGGCAAGTGGTCCGCTCGCGTCGTTGGCGATCCTCTCGACGGACCGACACGCGCCCGAGAGACTGAACCGCGGGATGGGCGATCGCAACGAGGCGAACCGCCGCTGGGCCGACATGCTGGCCGAGTGGGCGATACCCGACGAGCTGCTGCAGGCCGCGCCCGCTTCGCCCTTCTTCTTCGATCCGACGGTGTTCATCGCGGCTGCAGACGAGGCGCTCGCGCGTGCGGGGGATTCGCCGTCGGACGCGGCGGCGCGAGAGTCCCTGCCGGAAGGCGGCGCGGTGCTGGACGTCGGTGTGGGAGCCGGTGCCGCGAGCCTGCGGCTCGCGGCACGAGCCGGGCACATCGTCGGTGTCGATCTCAGCCGTGAGCTGCTCGACGTGTTCGCAACCCGCGCGCAGGCTCTGGGCGTCGAATCGACGACGGTCGAGGGCGGGTGGCCGGACGTCGCGGCGCGAACATCACCTGCGGACGTGGTGCTGTGCCACCACGTCGTCTACAACGTGGCCGACCTGGCCGGCTTCGCGGACGCGCTGACGGCTCACGCCACGCGGCGGGTCGTGGTCGAGCTCACGACGACCCATCCCCTGGCCTGGATGGCCCCCTACTGGGAGGCCGTTCACGGACTGGGCCAACCCGATCGCCCGACAGCCGATGATGCCGTGGACGTGCTGGCCTCGCTGGGGCTCGACGTGCGGCGGCAGCGCTGGCAACGACGGCTCCAGATGATCGGCGAGTCGGATGCCGATCACGTGGCCCGCATCGCCCGGCGTCTGTGCGTTGGCCCGCACGACACGCTGAGGTCCGACGGCTCCTCGAGGAGACGCCGCCACCCGACGCGCGCGAAGTGACGACGCTCTGGTGGGAGCCCACGGGCGGCTGAGCACGTCTGGGTAGGGTGCCTCGTGGACATCGGCGCTCACCTCCCACTGATGGACTTCGGTGCTCATCCGTACACCCTGGAGCATCTCGTCGAGTACGCGCGCGCGGCGAGGGCGCTCGGCTTCAGTGCTCTCGCCGCCAACGACCACCTCGTGTTCTCCGTCCCGTGGCTGGATGGTCCAACCGCCCTCGCGGCGGTGATCGGCTGCTCCGGTGACATGACCCTGGCCACGACGGTCGCCCTGCCCGTGGTTCGGGGGCCGGTCCCGCTGGCGAAGACGCTCGGGGCGATCGACCGACTCTCGGGCGGGCGACTCATCGTGGCGGTCGCGCCCGGTTCGGCGCAGCAGGATTACCAGGCCGTCGGCATCGACTTCGAGGAACGCTGGGCGCGCCTGGACGAAGCTGTCCAGGCACTGCGCGCGCTCTGGCAGAGCGACGCGGAGCCGTTCACCGGTCGCTTCTACTCGACACGAGGGATCACCCTCGACCCTCGTCCCGCGCGTCCCGACGGCCCGCCCTTGTGGATCGGTAGCTGGGGCTCGAAGGCGGGTCTGGGTCGAGTGGCCCGCCTTGCTGATGGCTGGTTGGCATCGGCGTACAACACGACACCGGCGCTCTTCGGTGAGGGCAAGCAGTACCTCGACGGCCAACTCGCACATCACGGCAAGGACCCCGCGACCTTCCCCAACGCGCTCGCGACCATGTGGTTCTACATCACCGAAGACCGCGGCGAGGCCGACCGCGTGATGCGAGAGCGGGTGGTACCCACGATCCACCGCCCGGAGGAAGTGCTAAGGGAGCGCCTTCCCGTCGGGCCCGCTGAGCTGTTCGCCGAGAAGCTTTCGGCCTTCGCGCGCGCGGGCGTCCAACGCGTCTTCATCTGGCCGGTGGCGGACGAAGCGCGACAACTGGCGCGGTTCTGCGAGCACGTCCTCCCGACGATCTCGTGACGAGCCATACCGACGGTTGTGCCGCGCATGCCTCCTCCGGTCACGTTTGTGGTTCGATGGCGACGTGGACGGCATCCACGATCTGGGTGGGATGCAGGGATTCGGACCGGTCGACGTCGAGCCCGCCGAACCCGTCTTCCACCACCCGTGGGAAGGGCGCACCTTCGCGGTGGCCACCAGTGCGCTCGCCGCGGGGGGCTTCAACACGCCGATGTTCCGCCACGCCATCGAACGGATGGACCCCGTCCACTACCTCTCCTCGTCGTACTACGAGCACTGGCTGACCGCGCTCGCCACGCTCCTCGTGGAGGCGGGAATCGTCACGCGCCGTGAGCTGGAAGAGCGGGCCGGCGCCTATCGCCTGTCGCGACCCGCACGGGCGACGCCGGACGACGTCGATGTGTCGCCGCCGGGTGAGGCGTCACGATTCTCCGTGGGCGATCGGGTTCGAGCGCGCGACATCCATTTCGACGGGCACACGCGTTGCCCGCGCTATGTGCGAGGGCGCAGGGGCGTGATCGTCCGCGTCGATGGCGTCGCTCCCCTACCCGAGATCGAGGCCCATCGCCGGGAGCAGGTCGCCGATCACACCTATGGCGTCGGCTTCGAGCTCACCGAGCTGTGGGGCGGTGACGCCGATCCCAACGCCGCCGTCCACGTCGACCTCTACGAGCGCTATCTGGAGCCGGCATGAGGGGGGCCCCGTGAGCGACGACCACGGTCATCATCCAACCGCGCTCACCGAGATCGAACGTCGGGCGCGCGCCCTGGAGGAGCTTCTGACCGAGAAGGGCATCGTCGACTCCGCGTTCATCGACGCCGTGGTGGAGGCATACGCGCATGACATCGGGCCCATGAACGGGGCCAGGGTAGTGGCCCGAGCGTGGGTCGACCCCGACTACAAGCTGCGTCTGCTGGCCGACGGCACCGCAGCCATCGCCGAGCTGGGCTTCGGCGGCGCGGAGGGCGACCACATCGAGGTGGTGGAGAACACGCCGGCGGTGCACAACGTCGTCGTGTGCACGCTGTGCTCCTGCTATCCCTGGCCGGTGCTCGGCCTTCCCCCGAACTGGTACAAGAGCCCGCCGTACCGGGCGCGCATGGTACGAGAGCCTCGGGCTCTCCTTCGGGAGATGGGTTGCGAGGTGCCCGACGAGGTCGAGATCCGCGTGTGGGACTCGAGCGCAGAGATGCGCTACATGGTGCTTCCCCAGCGGCCCGCGGGAAACGAAGGTGCCACCGAGGAGGAGTTGGCGGCACTGGTCAGCCGCGACGCGATGATCGGCGTGCAACGGCTTTGAGCGATCCGGTCTGGCCCGAGGCTCGCCAGATGGGCGGAGTCGCCTCGCTGCCGCGCGACAACGGCGAGCTCGTGTTCGATGCGCCATGGCAGGGGCGGGTGCTGGCCATGGCCGTCGGGCTCGTTCAGCGGCTCGGTCTCAGCTGGGAGGATTTCCGCGCCCGTCTCATCGACGCGATCGCCGACCATCCGGATCGTCCCTATTACGAATCCTGGACCGCGGCACTTGAAGCGCTCGTGATCGACCTCGACGTCGCGCAAGCGCGCGACCTGTCGGAGCGAGCCCTCCACATCGAACCATGATGTGTCGCACGTGATGGCGCTACCCGCCCTCGGGCGTTACGCCCTCGTCTCCGTTGGCCGGGGGCGGTCCTTCGCCTCGCTCCGGAACGCTCGGTCGCGCGGGCACCACGAAGATGGCGAGCGCCGCCAGCACGATCCCTGAGCCGCCGAGGCCCGCAGCGGTGAGCAGCCGCACGCGAGCCTTCCGGCGACAGACGTGATTGGGGAGGCGACGGTTGGGGATCGCGGGGTTGCCGAGCTTGGTCAGGTAGCTGTCGCGATTCCACCGTTGGCGCGTCGCAGCCTGGAGGCGCCGCACAGGAGCGCCGCAGTGATAGGAGGGATTGTTCGGAACCGAGGCCCTGACGGGCACGAGTGCAACGGCCGCCGCGACGACGATGGCAGCCCCGGCGAGCACGAGAAGAATCGCCTTCATTTGACCGTTCATACTCCGAGAAGCGTTGGCTCGCTAGTGTCGCCGCGCCGCGGTGCGCCATCATGCACTGGTGATCGCCGAGGACGAGCGCATCTACCACGTCGCGTTCGACGGTGACTGGACGGAGGCCCAGAGCACTGGCGAGTACCGAGCATCGACGCGGGGTGCCCGTCTGGAGGACGTCGGCTTCATCCATGGGTCGTTCCGCAACCAGGTGGAGCGGATCGGCGCGCTGCTCTACGGCGACGTGGATGAGGAACTTGTCGTGTTGGTGATCGACCCCGCGCGCGTCCACGTCCCGATCAAGACCGAGATCCTCGAGGGCGGCGCCGAAGCGTTCCCGCACATCTACGGACCGCTGCCGGTCGACGCGGTGGTTGCGGTGCTGTCAGCCCACGCGAACAGCGACGCAACGTTCACCGTGGAAGTGATGGCGCCGGCTGGGCGATGAGGGTCTTGAACCCCCGACCTCTGAGGGAGACGAGAGTAGCGCGGGCTCCGGCGCGCGCAGCGGGGCGCGAAACGTCGACGTGAGGCCGGCGGGCAGGCGCGCGGGCTCGACGACGAACCGCATGCCCGACAACAGGACGCCCCGATGGGGGCCGGCCAGTGGCGCGAGCGCGTCGCCGTCCGGCACCTCCAGCTCGACACGCGCCAGCTGCGCCCGCCCGCGCAGGCGGCCGGGGACGACGACGGGGCCGTCGCCCCGTCGTTGCAGCGCCCGCATTGGAACCAACAGGGGCGGCGCCGGTCCCCACGGCCGCCCGCGCACGACGATGTCGCGGTCCTCCCAGACGACCTCGCGCTCGTCGCCGTGCGATCGCCAGCGCAGGGCGCCGACCTCCTTGGGGAACCCCCAGTTGAGGCGACCGCCGACGCGCGCCTCGGCGGTGGTGACGACCATCGTCGTGACGCACAGACCCGGCCGGGCACCGAGGCGGGCCGGCTCTCCCACGGCCAGCTCGAGGTACGGCCCCACCGGTGAGTCGCTGTAGCGCACGGCCGTCACCACACACGGGCCCGGCAGCCGGTGGATGCCTGCAGGCAGCGTGGAGGCGAGCTTGCGGCGCCGCACCACGCCCACGACGCACTCCCCCACCAGGGCCCACGGTGCGTGCGGCGTGCTCACGCGCGTAACCGTACGCTGCCCATGGTTCAATCGGTGCATGCGCATCGCCGTCATCGCGCCCCCTTGGGCGCCGATCCCTCCGACCCTCTACGGCGGCATCGAGCTCGTCGTCGACCGGCTCGCCGTGGGCTTTCAGGACGCCGGGCACGAGGTGCTGCTCTTCACCACCGGCGACTCGACGTGCGAGGTGCCCCGGCAGTACGTGCTCGACCGCGCCGAGGGCGGGCGCATCGGCGCCGCCGCCATCGAGCTGCGCCATGTCATCGCGGCCTACGACGCAGTGCAGGGCTTCGACATCGTGCACGACCACACCCTGATGGGCCCGCTCTACGCCGAGCGCTACCCCGGACTGCACGTCGTCACGACGATCCACGGGCCCTTCAACGACGAGCTGCGCGCCATCTACGGCCGCATGGCCCCGCGCGTGCCGATCGTGGCGGTCTCGCACGCGCAGCGCAAGCCGGCCCCCGAGATCCCCATCGCCCGCGTGATCCACCACGGCATCGACGTCGAAGCGTTCCCCTTCGGCGCCGGCGACGGTGGCTACTGCGTCTTCCTCGGCCGGCTCTCGCCCGACAAGGGTGCGGGCCGCGCGGTCGACGTGGCCCGCAAGACGGGAGTGCCGCTCAAGATCGTCGGCAAGATGCGCGAGCCGATCGAGCACGCCTACTTCGAACGTCAGGTCGCGCCCTACCTCAACGACGAGATCGAGTACCTGGGTGAGGTCGACCACGAGGAGAAGCTGCAGCTGCTCGCGGGTGCGACGGCCATGCTCTTCCCCATCCGCTGGAACGAGCCGTTCGGCTTGGTGATGATCGAGGCGCTCGCGTGTGGCACGCCCGTGCTCGCCTTCCCCGAGGGCGCCGCGCCCGAGGTGATCGAGGACGGTCGCACCGGCTTCCTCTGCCACGACGAGGCCCAGATGGCCGAGCTGCTCGAGTCCGTCGGCACGATCGACCGGAGCGCGTGCCGGGCCGCGGTCGCCGGCTACTTCTCCACCGGCCGGATGGTGCGCGAGCACCTCGACCTCTTCGCCGACGTCATCGGCAGGTGATCGGCGGCGCCGACCTCGACCACATCGCGGTGGCCGTCGAGCACCACGCCGACGCGTGGCCCCTGTATGTCCGCGATCTCGGTGGCACCTGGTACGCAGCGGGCCCCGGCTACGGGTTCAACTGGGCCCAGCTCGCGTTCGGCAACGGGATGCGCCTCGAGGTGCTCGAGCCCGCCGAGGTGGAGCGCAACGACTTCCTGCGCCGCTTCCTCGACCGCAACGGCCCCGGCCCGCATCACCTCACCTTCAAGGTCGGCGACATCAGGCAGGCACTCGACGCGGCCCGGGTGGCCGGCTACCCGCCGGTCAACGTGAACCTGAGCGACCCTTCGTGGCAGGAGGCGTTCCTCCATCCGAAGGACGCCCACGGCGTGGTGGTGCAGCTGGCGCAGGCCGCGCACGACGACGAGTGGTCGCCTCCGCCGGCGGAGTTGCCCGCACCGGGCACCGACCCGGCGGCGCTCGTACGCGTGAGCCACGCGGTCGCCGCGCTGCCGGACGGGCTGCGGCTGTTCCGCGAGCTGCTCGGCGGCCGCCGCGTCGACGAGGGCGGCGACGACATCGCCACGTGGGTGGAGCTCGCCTGGCCCGGGCCGGGTCGCGTGCGTCTGCTCGAGCCCACCTCGCCCGCGAGCCCGCTCGGGGCTTGGCTCGACGGCAGACGCGGGCGCGTGCACCACCTCGCGTTCGCGTTGCGCGACCCACGGGCCGTCCAGGGCGCCGTCGCCGATGGTGCCGGCCAGCTCGCGATCGCGGCCGACCGGGGCCAGGGCACGCGACTGCTGCTGGCTACCGCGTCGTCGGCGTAGTCACGGCCACCATGATGCCGTCGCGGCGCAGTCGTTCCGCGATGCGTCCGCGCAGCGCACGCGCGACCGCATGGTTCCGGGTCGGCACCGTCTTTGCCGCGACCCGCACGGTGACCCCATCGGCTGCGACGGTCTCGACCCCCCAGACCTCAGGGGGCTCGAGCACGATGTCGGTCCACGCGGGATCCTCCGCGAAGGCCTGGGCCTCCTCGGCGATGGCGCCGAGCGCGGTGGCCGCGTCCGATGCGTAGGGCAACACGATGTCGACGAGCGCGCGCGCCCAGTCCTTCGCCGCGTTGCCGACGGTGCGGATCTCGCCGTTCGGCACGTACCAGACGGTGCCGTCGACACCCCGCAGGCGTGTCACCCGCAGGTTGACCTCCTCGATGGTGCCGCTGACCTTTTCGGTCACGGTCACGACGTCGCCCACGCCGTACTGGTCCTCGACGAGGATGAAGAACCCCGAGAGGAAGTCGCGCACGAGTGTCTGCGCGCCGAAGCCGAGCGCGATGCCGATGATGCTGGCGCCTGCGAGCAACGGCCCGAGATTGAAGCCGAGGAGGTCGAAGACGTAGATGGCTGCGAGCACCCACACCGCGATGCGAACGAGACTGGCGACGACGCCGCCGATCGTCGTTATGCGCTGCGCGGCCCGGGGTGACTCGATGTAGAGCGCCGACCGGGTGCCGAGTGAGTTGACGAAGCGGCGCGCCAGCGCGCCACCGACGCGTGATGCGACCATCGCGATCGCGAGGATGAGAGCGATCTTGACGAAGTACTGACCGGTCTGGGCCCCTAGTCGGCTGAGCCCGATCTTCCGGAGCAGCTCATAGAGGTAGTCGTCGTTGCGAAGCATCCCCCCAGCCTCGCGCCCCGGTGCCGCGGATCAGCGGTTCGCGGCCAGGTAGCTCCGGTAGACGGCGAGGAGGGCTTGTTTCTGCGAGTCCGAGAGCGCGGGGTCGGCCCGAATGCTCGACTCGGTGTCGAGCGCGTGCTCGCCGTCGTCGGTGGCGCCGTCGTCGTCGCGCTCGAGCAGTCCCGCCTGTGCCAGCAGTGTCTCCGCCGAGAGGTTGAGCGCGCGCGCGATCGAGCGGAGCACGCGAACCGAAGGTTCGTGCATGCCCCGCTCGATCTGGCTCAGATACGGGTTGGAGACGTTGGTGCGCTCGGCCAGCTCTCGCAAGGAGAGGTTGGCCAGCCGGCGCTGGCTGCGAATGAGCTCGCCCAGCGCCGACAGCTGACCCTGCCAGGTGTCCTTGGCCACCATCGACTTTGCCGGTAGCCGTCGGACGCCGTCAGGCCGACTTCTTGGTCGCGACGACCGGCTTCGGCTTGGTGGTCGGGGCCGTCACCGTGCTCTTCGACGTGACGGGTGCGGCGGCCGCGAACAGCTCCTGGGCGAAGCGCCGCTGCGAGTCGAGCAGCTTGGCCGCGAAGTCGAACGCGTCGTCCACGACGGTGGACGCCTCGGGGATGCGGTCCGCGAACGGCAGTGCGGGCAGCTCGGGCACGAAGCCCTCGACGGTCTCGGCGAGGGTGCGGACACCGTCGACGGTGGCCTCCTGCGCCTTGTTGAGCAGATCGAGGACCTGGGTCTGGACGGATTCGGTGATCTCGGAAACGGGCACGGGAAGCTCCTCTGGGAAGTGCAGCCGCCGCAACTGACTGCCTGCGGGGCTCTGGGTGGTTGTGCAAACTATACTTTGCATTTGCGAGATACGTCAAGTGCGATCCGGCCCGGGGCGTGCTAGGCAAGGTGGCGATGGGTCGCATCGGTCTCGTGTTGGGAGCCGGCGGCGTGGTGGGTCACGCCTTCCACGCCGGCGTCCTCGCCGCCCTCCAGGAGGAGACGGGTTGGGATGCGCGCCACGCCGACCTGATCGTGGGAACGTCGGCCGGCTCCGGCGTGGCGGCACTGCTCCGCGCCGGTCTCTCTCCCGCCGACCTGCTCGCGAGGGCGACCGGCTCGGCGCTGTCGGCCGACGGCGCCCGGCTCGCGGCGCGGGTCGGTCCACCGCCGGCGACCGTGCCGTCGGCGGCACCGGCGATCGACTTCCTCTCCGGGATGGCCGCGCCGACCCGGCTCCTTGCCGCCGCTCGCCGCCCGTGGGAGGTTCGCCTCGGCACCCTCGCCGCGGCCGTGCTGCCTGCGGGGCGCGTTTCGTCAGAGCTGATCGCCGTCCCCTTCCGGTCGTTGTTCGACACGCAATGGCCGGCACGCCCCACGTGGATCTGCGCCGTCCAGCTCGACTCCGGACGCCGTGTCGTCTTCGGACGCGACGGCGCGCCGCCGGCGTCGATCGCCGACGCGGTGGCCGCGTCCTGTGCAATCCCCTCGTTCTTCACGCCGGTCACGATCGGCGGGACGCGCTACGTCGACGGTGGCGCGCACTCCCCGACCAACGTCGACGTGGTGTCCGCGGAGGCCTTCGATCTCGTCATCGTGAGCTCACCGATGTCGACATCCCGCGGTGGGACGCGCGTCGCGCTCGACACCGCGGCCCGCCGGCTCTTCCGCGTCTACCTCGGCCGCGAGGCCGAAGCCGTGCGCCGAAGCGGCGTGCCGGTGGTCGCGTTCCAGCCGAGTGCGACCGACACGAGCGTCATGGGTGTGAACGCCATGGACGCGACCCGTCGCAAGCCGGTCGCCGAGCACATGCACGGCGCGACCCGGCGACGGTTGCAGGAGCCGAAGCTCCGCGACCGGCTGGCGGCGCTCAGGTCCCCGTGACGCCTGCCGCCTTGAGCAGCTCGCCCATGCCGTCCTCGATGCCGCGGCACAGCACGCCGATGTCGGGTGCCGCGTCGTAGTCACCGGTGACGCCGAAGTTGATCATCCCGTTGTAGGAGAAGATCGCGATGCCGATGCGCATCTGGCCACCCAGGGGCACGAACGGGAACGCTTCCAGCATCTGGCGGCCCACGGCATAGAGCGGGAACTGCGGGCCGGGAACGTTGGTGGTGACGGTGTTCACGTTGCGCTGCGACGCGCGTGACGCGACCCGGGTGCCGACGGCGAGGAGCATCGGCGGGGCGAAGCCCGTGAGCGAGGTCAGCACCTCGCCCGCGACCGCCTGCTTCGACTCCTTCAGCCCGTCCATCTGCACGCGTATCGAGGTCAGGCGTTCGACCGGGTCGACGATGCCAACAGGCAGCTGGGCGAACATGGCCGACACGCGGTTGTTGTACGTCCCCCGCTCACCGGGCGTGCGCACGGAGACGGGCACCAGAGTCGTGACGTCGCGGCCGTCGACGGTCTCACCGCGTGACAGCAGCAGGTCGCGGAAGCCCTGGGTGATGGCCGTCAGCACCACGTCGTTGACGGTGCCGCCGAGGCTCGTGCGCACGACCTTGATGTCGCCGAGGGTCGAGCGGGCCCAGTCCCACCGCCGGTGCGGTCCGATGGGCCCGTTGAGCGACGTCTCCGGGCTGCCGCGCACCGCGGTGACGAGCGAGCGCAGGCCCTTGCCGACGTCGCCGAGCTGGGTGCGCAGGGCACGGGGACCGCGCAGCCCTGAGCGGAGCGCCCTGAACTGCTCGTAGGGGTTGACCACGCGGTCGCGCACCGCGTCGGTGAACAGCGCGGTGTTCGACGGCTCGGGGGCGGGTTCCCAGACCCCGGGCTCGGGCGGCGATGGCGACGGGTCCTGGTCGAGCACGACGGTGAGCAGGTCGGTGCCGGAGACGCCGTCGACCATGGCGTGGTGGACCTTGGAGATGATGGCCCAGTGGCCGTCCTCCAGGCCCTCGACCATCCACATCTCCCAGAGGGGCTTGGTGCGGTCGAGCTGCTGTGACATCACCCGTCCGACGAGGTTGCGCAGCTCCTCGTCGCCTCCGGGCGGCGGCAGCGCGGTGTGGCGCACGTGGTAGCCGATGTTGAAATGGGGGTCGTCGACCCAGAGCGGCCGGCCGAGGTCGAGCGGCACGAAGCGAACCTTCTGGCGGTAGCGGGGCACGACCGGGAGCTTTCCCGCCACCATCGCCTCGAGCTCCGATGCGGGTGGTGCGGGCCCTTCGAACACGGCCACCGAGCCGATGTGCATCGGGCTCACCGGTCCCTCGAGGTGCAGGAAAGAGGCATCGAGCGGGCTCATGCGGTCCATGTGGGGGCCCCGATCTGTTTCGCCGGTCGCCCGAAGTTCAGGCGCCCGTCGACGCTACTCCGCCGGTTCGCGCCGAGGGGAGGGCGCCTCCCGGAAGTGGCTGCCGAGGTCACCGACCAGGTCGACCACGGTGGCCCGCTCCGTGAAGTGCCACGCGAGTCCGGCCGCGTCGCGTGCGAAGGCGTCGTGGTACCGCCCGCTCAGGATCGGTCGGGGCGACCGGGCGTCGACCCCGTGGATGACGGTGAAGGAGCAGCGCGACCTGGCCCGCCCGCGGCGCTCGTCGACCTCGACGACGAGGTTGGAGATCACGTGCTTCGTGCGCGGCGACCCGTCGTACAGGCGCACGCCGTCGTAGACGCGCCGGACCGCCTCGGCACCACGCAGGCCCTCCGGGTGCTCCGGCGAGCGCCAGACCGCCCGGTCGAAGAGCCGGGCGACACCATCGAGATCGCCTGCGTCGAGCCGCTCGGCGTACGCGTGCACGAGCGCGGTCACGGCCTCGAGGCCGGTACGTGCGTCAGACACACGCCTTGCGGAAGCGCTCGTCGTACCCGCCGGCGAGCGCGTGGAGCGCGCCCTGCACGTCGCCGCTGAAGGACGGGCCGTGCATGAGCCCGAGCGTGCGGGGGTGCAGGTCTGTGAGCGATCGGATCGTCGGCGCGGTCGCAGGCGTGAGGCACGTCGCGAGGAACATCTCCTCGGCCACGAGCGCGGGCTCCACGATGTCGTCCTCCGTCAGCGCGGGGCTGTTGCCCGTCGCGGTGAACAGGTCACCGCACAACAGCGTGCCGGTGGTCTCCTCGAAGAGGAGGTGGGCGTCCCAGCCGTGGGGCACGTGCGGCGTGTCGAGATGACGCACCCGCTTACCACCGAGGTCGATCACCTCGCCGTCGGCCACGGGCCTCGGCGGGCGGTCGGCCAGGTCGTTCACCGACACCATGCACCCGACGACGGTGTGGGCGACCTCGGCGCGTGGAGCCGCCGCCAGCCATTCGTTCATCGACCCGCACTCGTCGGACTCGACGTGGCCGAACGTGATCCATCGCAGGCGCTCGAGCGGAACGACGCGTGCCGCCGCCTCTGACACCAGGGGGAAGAGCTGACGCGGACCGCAGTGGAAGAGCAACGGCTCCTCCGCGTCGATCACGAACTGGTTGAACATGAAGTCGGCCTCGGGCACGTAGGTCGACAACCGGTAGATGCCGTCGGTGATCTCGTTGACGGTGGTTTCCATCAGAGTCGGAGCTCCTTGGTGAGGGGGCCGGTGCGTTTGCCCCGGCCAGATGGTGGTGGTCTGTGTCGTTGTCGACGCTCCTTCGGAGCGTGTGTCAGCGACGCCTCCTTCGGGGCTTGAGGTGGTCCATGAGCATGTCGATGGCTTCGTCGACGAGCCGGATCCAACGGTCTCCGGTCGGGTCGTTGGCGTGCTGCTGGGCCACCAGTCCCGCGACGACCGCCGTGGTGAGGTCGAGATGGCGGGGCTCGGTCAGCCCAAGGGCTGCGAGCTGCGCCTTCGCCCCGTCGAGGGCTTCGACCGCGAGCGCGTACGACTGGGGCGATGGCTCGAAGCCCGGGATCGTGCGCTGGAAGAGCAGCTGGTAGCGGGCCGGGTCCTCGCTGGCGAAGGCGACCCAGAGGCGGAGACCTTGGCGCAGCGCTTCGGCGGGGTCGTCGGAGAACCGGGCCGCGGCCAGCCGATCGAGCAGCTCGCGACAACCCTGGGCGAACAGCGCGTCGTAGATCGCGTGCTTCGAATCGAAGTAGGAGTAGAGCGACTGGGCCCGCATGCCCACCCGGCGTCCGAGGTCGCGCAGCGACAGCCCCGCCGGCCCCTCTTCCCGGACGAGGGCCCACGCCGCCTCCAGGATCTCCGCCCGGGTGGCCGCATTGCGTTCGGATCTCCTGTCGCGCATCGGTATAACTGACACTGTTCGGAGACTCGCACGATGACAGGCATCTGTCAAGAGGTACCGTCCGGCATGGCCGTGAAGAACCGCCAGCTGGTGCTGGCCGCCCGCCCGGTGGGGATGGCGGACGACTCGTGCTTCCGGCTCGAGCAGGCCGAGGTGCCGGCCATCGGCGACGGCGAGGCGCTCGTGCGGGTGGTCTACCTCTCGATCGACCCGACCATCCGCGGGTGGATGAACGAGGCGGACACCTACTTCCCTGCGATCCGGTTGGGCGAGGTGATCCGCGGCGGAGGCATCGGCGAGGTGGTCGAGTCGCGGAACCCCGGATACACCGCAGGCGATCTCGTCTTCGGATTGACCGGATGGCAGGAGTACGCGGTGGCCGACGGGGGTGCGCGCGCGATGACCGTGCTCCCACCGGGCATCCCCCTGCTCGACGCACTGAGCGTCTACGGGGTGACGGGGATGACCGCCTACTTCGGTGTGCTCGACGTCGGGCGCCCACAGGAGGGCCAGACCGTGGTCGTGTCGGGCGCGGCCGGCGCCACCGGCTCCGTCGCCGGCCAGATCGCCAAGATCAACGGTTGCCGTGTCGTCGGCATCGCGGGCACCGACGAGAAGTGCGCGTGGGTCACGAACAAGCTGGGCTTCGACGCATGCATCAACTACCGCACCGACGACGTCGCCGCCCGCCTGCGTGCGACGTGCCCCGACGGTGTCGACGTCTTCTTCGACAACGTCGGTGGCGAGATCCTCCAGGCCGTGCTCGAGCGGATCAACCTCGGAGCGCGCGTGGTGCTCTGCGGCGCCATCTCGATGTACAACTCGCCCGAGCCACCGCCTGGTCCGTCGAACTACGTGCAGCTGGTCATCAAGCGGGCCCGGATGGAGGGCTTCCTCGTGCTCGACTACGTGTCGCGCTTCCCCGAAGCCCAGCTGCAGATGGCGAGCTGGGTGGTCGACGGCAAGATCCAGCACGCCGAGGACGTCATCGCCGGGCTCGAGAACGCGCCCGGCGCGCTGAACCGCCTGTTCACCGGAGCCAACACCGGCAAGGTCATCGTCCAGGTGAGCGAGGAGCCCTGAGCGCGGGCCGGCGATCCTGGTGGGGTTGGGGGTGGGAGCACGAGGCGCTCGCACCTCAGCAGGTCGCCAACCTGGCTGCGGCAGTGGCCAGCCGCTTCGGTGTCGACGACCTCGACGTGCGCCCTCCGCCCACGCTGACCGACATCGCCCTGCGCGCGCCGCGTGTGTCGCCGCCGACTGCGCTGGCCGAGCTGTGCTCGTCCGTCCCCTACGACCGCGCCGGCCACACGTACGGCAAGTCGTACCGCGACGTCGTGCGCGCGTTTCGCGGCGATCTTCCCAACCCGCCCGACCTCGTGGCGTTCCCGCGCGACGAGCGCGACGTGGTGGCGTTGCTCGACTGGTGCGCGGACGCGCGTGTCGCCGCCATCCCCTATGGCGGCGGGTCGTCGGTGGTCGGCGGCGTGGAGTGCGATGTGGGCGACGACTTCGGGGGCGTGGTGTCGATCGACCTCACGCGGCTCGACCGTGTCGTCGAGATCGACCGGGTCTCGCGCGCGGCGCGCATCCAGGCCGGCGCGCTGGGCCCGGTGCTCGAGGACCAGCTGCGCCCGCACGGCCTCACGCTCCGCCACTTCCCGCAGTCGTTCGAGTTCTCCACCCTCGGGGGTTGGCTGGCGACGCGCTCGGGCGGCCACTACGCCACGCTCTACACGCACATCGACGACCTGGTGGAGTCGATCCGGGTCGTGACGCCCACGGGGATCAGCGAGTCGCGCCGGCTGCCCGGCTCGGGCGCGGGGCCCTCGCCCGATCGCCTGTTCCTGGGCTCCGAAGGCATCCTCGGCGTCATCACCGAAGCCTGGATGCGGGTGCAGGACCGCCCCACGTTCAAGGCATCGGCCGGCGTCCGCTTCCCGACCTTCGCCGCGGGCGTGGCCGCCACGCGGGCCGTGGCCCAGGCCGGTCTCTTCCCTACCAACTGCCGGTTGCTCGACGCCGGCGAGGCCGCCACCTCGGCCGGTGTCACCGACGGGTCCGCCCTGCTGGTGGTGGGCTTCGAGTCGGCGGACCACCCGCTGGACGCGTGGATCGAGCGCGCCGTCGCCTGCTGCGCGGATCACGGCGGCACCGTGCCCGAGCGCATCCGCTCCTCGTCGACCGAAGGCGCCGCCGGTGCGTGGCGCGGGTCGTTTCTCCGCGCGCCCTACGGACGTGACGCGATGGTGGCGATGGCGTGCATCGCGGAGACCTTCGAGACCGCCTGCACCTGGAGCGGCTTCGACACGCTGCATGCGGGTGTCGTCGAATCGGTCGAGAAGGCGCTGCAGGAGATCTGCGGCGGCGGGTTCGTGACCTGCCGCTTCACCCACGTCTATCCCGACGGGCCCGCGCCCTACTTCACCGTGCTCGCGCCGGGGCGACGGGGCGCGGAGCTCGAGCAATGGGCCGACATCAAGGCCGCGGCCGCCGAGGCGGTCATCGCCAACGGTGGCACGATCACCCACCATCACGCGGTGGGTCGCGACCACCGACCCTGGTACGACCGCCAGCGCCCGGATGCGTTCGCGGGTGCACTGCGCGCGGCCAAGCGCGCCCTCGACCCCGCCGGCATCCTCAACCCGGGCGTGCTCGTCGATCCTTGAGCGAGCGTCGCACCGCACGCCGGTTGAGCGCCCGCGCCCGCGAGCCGCAGCGGGAGGACGCCACCGACGCGCTGGTCGATGGCGACGTCCCGTACACGCGCGGCACCGCGCGTGCCGCCCTCGCCCATCGCCCGTTTCGGGTCGTGTGGGGCGGCACGTTCGCCTCCAACGTCGGGACGTGGATGCAGAACGTCATCCTCGCCGCCTTCGGCTACGAGCTCACCCGCTCGACCACGTTCGTCGGGGTGCTCTTCTTCGCGCAGCTCGGACCACTCCTCTTCCTCGCCACCCTGGGAGGCGCGCTCGCGGACATCGTCGACCGCCGGCGCCTGCTCGTCGCCATGCAACTGGCCCAGCTGGTTCTCTCATTCGTGCTCGCGGGCCTGGCCGCAGCCGACCACCCGTCGCGCGTCGCGCTCGTGGCGTGCGTGCTCGCCATCGGCGTCGCCAACGCGCTGAGCGCGCCGGCGCTCTCGGCCGTCCTGCCGACCCTCGTCCCCCGGCCCGATCTGGCCGGCGCCGTGTCGCTCCAATCGGTGCAGATGAACGCATCGCGTGTGATCGGTCCCGCCATCGGCGGTGTCCTCTACCCCGCGTTCGGCGCCGCGCCCGTCTTCGCCGCCAACGCGCTCACCTACCTCTTCGCGGTGGCGGCGATCTGGGTCACGCCGTTCCCCCGCCGGGCCCGCGACGCCTCGGAGGAAGGAAGGGGGCGCCTGCTGGCCGGGTTCCGAGTGGTCCGGCACGACCCGCTCGTGCGACGCATCCTCACCACCATGGCGACGATGTCGCTGTTCTCGCTCGCGTTCGTCGGGCTCATGCCCGCGCTCGCGGCGGACAACCTCGGCATGCGACCCCGGAGCCTCGGCTACGGGCTGCTCTATGCCGGGTTCGGGTTGGGCGCGGCCCTGGGTGCGGTGTCGATCGGCACGCTCCTCGCGGGCCGTTCCAAGGCGCGCATCGTGCGGCTCGGCTTCGTTGCGTTCTCGGTGCTGCTCGCGTGCTTCGCCCTCGTTCGGTCGGCTGCGCTCGCGTACCCGGTCGCCATCCTGCTCGGCATCGCCTACTTCGCAGTGGTGACATCGCTGTCCACCGTGCTGCAGGAGAACCTCGCCGACCACCTGCGCGGCCGGGTGATGGCGCTCTGGATCATGGCCTTCGGCGGCACGGTGCCCATCGGCGTCCTCGCCGCGGGGGCGGTCGCCACCCACACGTCGATCACGGCGGTCGTGCTCTTCGGCGCGGCGGTGGCGCTGGTGCTCGCCTGGTACGCCGACCTGGTCAAGGCGGGTGGACCCGGCCCCGCCTGAATGGCTGCCTGACCGCCCTCGACCGGCAGCACTTCATGGGCACGGCGCTCAATCGGCGGGCTCGAACTGCCGACCTCTCGATCAGTCCACCGTCGCGCGGGGGGCCAGCCGACAGCTTCAGGGGAGTCCCCGCTGAACGATCCGACCAGCCATCTGCCGGGCAAGGGACGGGGTCGACGACGGCCGCCCCCGCTCAGGTCGCGGTCCCGATGCCGCCTCGCGCGCCCGACCGGCAGCGCGACCCTCCGCGACCGCGGGCCGGCCGAGGACGGGTTCACCCTCGTCGAGCTGATGGTCGTGGTGCTCATCCTGGGGATCCTGATCGCGATGGCTGGGTCGACCTTCTCCGAGGTCCGCAACCTCGCCCAGAACCGGTCGGCCCAGGCGCACGCCCGGAACGGGCTGGTCGTCGAGAGGACCTATTACAGCGATCAAGCGAAGTACACCGACACCGTGGTGGACCTCACCGCCACCGAGCCTTCGCTCACGTACGTCACGACGGCTGCCGCGTTGACCACCGGCAGCATCGTGTACGTGAAGACGTTCAGCGTTGCGAACCCCGACGACACGGTGGTCGTGGGGTCGCGCAGCGCCGCAGGCAAGTGCTACTGGCTGCGCGATTCGTCGGCGACCCCACCGGGCACGCAGTACCTGTCGAACAGCACCTGTGCGGCACCGGACAACACGACGGTGATGTTCGCCGGCTGGTAGCGGCCGCCGGGGCGGCTACGCACCGGGCGGTGAGACAAGGAGCGCGGAGCGGAGGAACTCGAGCAGCTGCTTACGCCGCTGCAGCAGCGAGCGGGCCGTCGGCTCCACCCCGAGCGCGCGCAGCACGTCGACCTCCGTCGCCACGCCGATCACGGCCGAGTAGGCCGTGAGCAGCAGCAGCCGGGAGTCGTGGCGGCGCACGTTGCCGGCCTCCATCTCGGCGTCGAGGAACTCGGTCGCCCGGGTCACCAGCGGGTCGAGGGCCTCGGTGAGGCGGGTGGCGGCGGGTGGGCCCAGCCGGCCGACCTCGCGCACGAGCCCGAGCAGCTCGGGGCGGCGGGCGGCGAGCCGGAACACCGATCGCACGATCGCCTCCACCCGTTCCCATCCCGGCCCGGCCCGGGCGAGCGAGTGCTCGAGCGCGGCCGCCAGCTCGGCACCGGAGCGGTCGATCACCGCGTCGAGGAGCGCGGGCTTGGACGAGAAGTGGTACAGGATCGTCTGCTTGCGAACGCCGAGGCCGGCGGCGAGATCGTCGAGCGAGGTGGCCTCGTAGCCCCGGGTGCCGAACGACGAGAGCGCGGCGTCGAGGATCCGGTCGGGCGTTCTCACTTACCAGATGGTAGAGAAGAGGGGTGATCGACGAGGCCCTGGGCGGCCAGCGGATCGCCGTGACCGGCGCCACCGGCTTCCTCGGCACGGCCGTCGTCGAGCGCCTGCTGCGGACCGTGCCCGGCTGCGAGGTCGTGATCCTCGTCCGCCCCGGTCGCCGGGCCTCCGCTGCGGATCGCGCCCGGCGCGAGATCGTGCGCAACGACGCGTTCTCGCGCCTCCGTGACGAGTGGGGCGCCGCCTTCGAGGACGAGATCGCCCGCCGCCTCCACGTGGTCGCGGCCGACGTCGCCGTCGACGGGCTGGGCCTCGACGACGAGGGTCGCGCGCAGCTCGGAGGCTGTGACACCGTCATCCACTCCGCCGCGAGCGTCAGCTTCGACTCGCCTCTCGACACCGCGGTCGAGGTCAACCTGCTCGGGCCGACACGCATGGCCGCTGCATTGCAGGAGCTCGGTTCGAGCGCGCACCTCGTCGCCATCTCGACGGCGTACGTTGCGGGCGCACGCCGGGGCCGGGCGCCGGAGGCGCCGCTGAGCGAGACGCCGTTCAGCACCGATGTCTCCTGGCGCGCCGAGGTTGAAGCGGCCCGCCGGGCGCGCGCCGACTTCGACGCGGAGAGCCGGCGGCCCGCGCACCTCGCCCGGTTCTCCCGCGCCGCACGCCACGAGCTGGGCGCGGCGGGCACGCCGCTGCTGGCCACCAAGGCCGAGCGGAGGCGCGAGCAGTGGGTGGTCGACCGTATGGTTGAAGCCGGTCGAGCGCGCGCCTCTGCCCTCGGCTGGCCCGACGCGTACGCCTACACCAAGTCGTTGGGCGAGCGGGCGCTGCTCGAATCGCGGGGCGATGTGCCGGTGACGATCGTGCGGCCCTCGATCATCGAGTCGGCGCTGGCGGAGCCGTACCCGGGCTGGATCCGCGGCTTCCGCATGGCCGAGCCCGTGATCATCTCCTACGCGCGCGGCCTGCTGCGGGAGTTCCCCGGCCTGCCCGAGGGCATCGTCGACGTCATCCCCGTCGACTACGTGGTGGCGGCCGTCATCGCGGTCGGGGCCGCGGGGCCCTCGCCCGAGGGGCCCACCGTGTTCCAGGCGGCGACCGGCAACCGCAACCCGCTGCGCTACCGCCGTCTCGTCGACCTCGTGCACGACTACTTCACCGAGCACCCGCTCTACGACAACGACGGCCAGCCCATCGTCGTCCGCAAGTGGACGTTCCCGGGCCGGGGACGCGTGCAGGGCCAGCTCCAGCGCAGCCTGCGCGCGCTGAACACCGCCGAGCGGGTGCTGACCTCACTTCCCGTGCGGGGGAAGCGGGCCGACCTGTCCGCCCAGCTCGAGGAGCGCAAGGGTCAGGCCGAGCGCGCCCTCGGCTACGTCGAGCTCTACGGCGCGTACGCGGAGACGGAGGCCGTGTTCGACGACACGCGCCTGCAGGCGCTCTGGTCGACGCTCGACCCTGCCGATCGGGCCACGTTCCCGTTCGACACGAGCGCCATCGACTGGACCCACTACGTGACCGACATCCACCTTCCGTCGGTCGTGCACCACGCCCGGGTGCGCACCACGGGAGTGGCGCGCGAGGGCCTGTCGCGCCACGAGCGCGGTCGGCGCGCCGTGCTCTCCCCCGACCGGCACATGGCCGCGTTCGACCTCGAGAACACGTTGATCGCGTCCAACGTGGTCGAGTCGTACGCGTGGCTCGCGACCCGTCACCTGCCCGACGACGAGCGGGCCCGGTTCACCGCGCGCATGCTCAGGGAGGCGCCCTCGTTGCTGAAGCTCGACCGCCGTGACCGGGGGGACTTCCTGCGCCACTTCTACCGGCGCTACGACGGCGCGCCCGCGGCGCGGCTCGAGCATGACGCATGGGAGCTGTTCAGCGACCTGCTCCTCATGAAGTCGTTCCCGGCGGGCATCCGGCGGGTCCGCGAGCATCGCCGCTTGGGCCACCGGACCGTGCTCATCACCGGCGCCCTCGACTTCGTCGTCGCGCCGCTGCGCCCGCTGTTCGACGACGTCGTGTGCGCGAGCCTCGGGCGCCACAACGGCCGGCTCACGGGCGAGCTCGAGACCGCGCCACCGACCGGGGAGGCGCGCGCGCTGGTGATGGCCGAGTACGCGGACGCAGAGGGCCTGTCGCTCGTCGAGTCGGTCGCCTACGCGGACTCGGCCAGCGACCTGCCGATGCTCGAGGCCGTCGGCCATCCCGTCGCGGTCAACCCCGAGACCAAGCTGGCCGCCATCGCGCGCAAGCGAGGTTGGCACGTCGAGCACTGGGCGAAGGCGCCTGGCGCACGACGGGCGCCGTTGCCCATCGGGCCGCGCGCATGACGCCGCTCGTCTCCCCCTCATCCTTCGGGAGGGCGGGGTGAAGGCGCTCGTCTTCGAACGGTCGCTGCCGCGCCTGGCCGCGGCGCGCGTCGCCTGGAAGGCGGGGCCGCTCGCGTTCACGCGCGACGCGGAGGAGCCCCCGCTCCCCGGGCCGGACTGGCGGCGGGTGCGGCCCCGTCTGGCAGGTATCTGCGGTTCCGACCTGGCGACGGTGGAGGGACGTTCGTCCCGGTGGTTCGAGCCCATCGTGTCGTTCCCGTTCGTGCCCGGGCACGAGATCGTGGGCGACCTCGACGACGGCACCCGTGTCGTCGTCGAGCCCGTGCTGGCCTGCGCGGCCCGCGGCATCGACCCACCCTGCGAAGCCTGTTCCGAGGGCGCCACCGATCGATGCGAGCGTCTCGCCTTCGGCCACCTGCAGCCCGGTCTGCAGACGGGCTTCTGCACCGACACCGGCGGAGGTTGGAGCACCGCGCTCGTCGCCCACGAGAGCCAGCTGCACCGCGTCCCCGACGGGATGAGCGATGAGGCCGCGGTGATGGTCGAGCCCGCGGCGTGCGCGATCCACGCCGCGGTCGCGCCCGGCGTCACCGGCGACACCGTCGCCGTCATCGGCGCGGGCACGCTCGGTCTCTGCACGATCGCCGCGCTCCGCACCCACGCGCTGCCGGGCCGCCTCATCGCCGCCGCGAAGCACCCCGAGCAACGGCGGCTGGCGCGCGAGTTGGGTGCCGACACCGTCGTCGAGCCCGCCGAGCTGCGTCGCGCCGTGCGGCGGGCGACGGGCTCGATGGCCCTCGACACCGGCCTGACCGGTGGGGCCGACGTCGTCGTCGACTGCGTCGGCAG
This sequence comes from Actinomycetota bacterium, assembly GCA_005888325.1. NCBI lineage: Bacteria > Bacillati > Actinomycetota > Actinomycetota bacterium. The sequence continues at coordinate 57,011 of VAWU01000062.1, read as the reverse complement.
CGAGGCGACGATCACCGAAGCGCTCGCGGTGGTCCGTCCCGCGGGCACCATCGTGCTCGTGGGCATGCCCGGTCGGGTCAACCTCGACCTCACGCCACTGTGGCAACGTCAGGTCATGCTGGTCGGGGCCTACGCCTACGGCACCGAGGTCGACATCGGGCGCCGCACCTTCGACCTCGCCTTCGATCTCGTGCAGGAGGCCGGGCTGGAGCGGCTCGTCTCCGCCGTCTACCCGCTCGAGCGCTTCAGAGAGGCCATCGACCACGCCACCGCCGCAGGGCGGAGGGGTGCGGTCAAGGTGGCGTTCGACCTGCGCCAGGAGCGAGAGAGGAACCGCTGATGGGCAGGCCCGGGTTCGTCCTCGAGGTCGACCGCTCGACCCCGCCGACGCTGTTCTTCCACGGGGAGGGCTTCCGTCTCGAGCCGCTGCCGGTCGGGTCGCGGGTCGTCTACCCGGCGGAGCCCCTGGAGCCGATCGAGGACCCCGACGACGCCATCCGGCACGCGCTCCTCCACCCGCTCGGGGACCGCGAGCCGCTGCCGGCCCTGCTCTTCCCGGGCATGAAGCTGACGATCGCGTTCGACGACATCTCGCTGCCGCTTCCCCCCATGCGCGCGCCCGACGTACGCCAGCGCGTCATCGAGGCCGTGCTCGACCTCGCGGCCGAAGCCGCGGTCGACGACGTCGTGCTGATCGCCGCGCTCGCCCTGCACCGACGCATGCACGACCACGAGCTGCGGCACGCGCTCGGAGCTCGGGTCTTCGACGCGTTCGAGCCCAACGGCCTGCTGTTGCAGCACGACGCGGAGGACCCCGCGAACCTCGTGCACCTCGGCCACACCGACCAGGGCGAGGACGTCGAGATCAACCGGCGTGCAGCCGAGAGCGACCTGCTCGTCTACGTCAACATCAACCTCGTCGCCATGGACGGTGGGCACAAGAGCGTGGCGACGGGTCTCGCGTCCTACCGGTCGCTGCGTCATCACCACAACGTGCAGACCATGCAGCACAGCCGCTCGTTCATGGATCAGGAGCGCTCCGAGCTGCACTCGTCGAACTGGCGCATGGGCCGTCTGATCGCGGCGTCAGGCGTGAAGGTCTTCCAGATCGAGACCACGCTCAACAACGACACGTTCCCCAAGCCGTTCGCCTTCCTCCAGAAGCGCGAGTGGGAGTGGTCGGCCCGTGATCGTGCGTCGTACTTCGCCGCGGCCAAGGCCCTCGACCGCACACCGCCGCGGATCGCGCGCTCGCTCTTCCAGACGCAGCGGGCTCCGTACGGGATCACGGGTGTGCACGCGGGTGAGGTCGAGGCGGTTCACGCCGCGACGACGGCCAACGTCTACCGCCAGCAGCTGGTGCCGGTCGAGGGACAGACCGACGTGCTCACGATGGGGCTGCCCTACATCTGCCCCTACAACGTGAACTCGATCATGAACCCGATCCTCGTGATGTGCCTCGGGCTCGGCTACTTCTTCAACCTCTACCGGGGCAAACCGCTGGTGCGACAGGGCGGCGTGCTGATCATGAGCCATCCGACGCCGTGGGAGTTCCACCCCGTCCACCATCCGAGCTACATCGACTTCTTCGAGCAGGTGCTCTCGGAGACGACCGACCCCGTGGAGATCGAGGCCAAGTTCGAGGAGGACTTCGCCACCGATCCCTGGTACGTCCACCTCTACCGCACCAGCCACGCGTACCACGGCGTCCACCCCTTCTACATGTGGTACTGGGGGGCGCACGCGCTCCAACACCTCGGTGGCGTCATCGTGGTGGGTGGCGATCCGAAGGCGGTGCGACGTCTGGGGTTCAAGCCGGCATCGAGCCTCCGCGACGCGCTGGAGATGGCGGAGGACGTCGTCGGGCGCGACCCGTCGATCACGCACATCCACAACCCGCCCATCCTGCTGGCCGACGTGACATGAAGGGCTCGTTCCCGTTCACGGCGCCCACCTGGCCGGGCGGCGTCGAGCGCCGTCCGCTCGAGCGACGCACCGGCACCGACTACGACATCGCGTGGGCCCGGCGCTACCCCGCACGCGTCGCGCGCGCGCTCATCGTCGACCAGGTGCTGCGGCCGGTAGTGCGCGTGCTCGGCTCACCGCAGCTCCACGGCCTCGACCGCCTCGAGGCGCTCGAGCCGCCGGCGATCTTCGCCGCCAACCACAAGAGCCATCTCGACACCCCACTTCTGCTGACCTCGCTCCCCGACCGGTTCCGCCACCGAGCCGTCGTGGCCGCGGGCGCCGACTACTTCTTCCCGAACCGCGTCACCGGGGCGGTCTCCGCACTGGCCATCGGCGCCTTCCCGATCGAGCGCCGACGCGTCAGCCGCCGGTCGGCCGATCTCGCGGCCGAGTTCCTCGACGACGGGTGGAGCCTCGTCATCTTCCCCGAAGGGGGTCGCAGCCCCGACGGCTGGGGCCAGGCCTTCCGCGGCGGGGCTGCCTACCTGGCGTTGCGCACGGGCCTTCCCGTCGTGCCCGTGCACCTCGAGGGCACCCGCCGTGTGCTCAAGCGGGGAGCCAAGCTGCCGACCCCTGCGACGGTGCACGTCACCTTCGGCGCGCCGCTGCGACCGGGCGACGGTGACGACGCCCGCTCGTTCGGCTCGCGCATCGAAGCCGCGGTGGCGACGCTGGCCGACGAGCGCGCGACCGACTGGTGGACCGCCCGCCGGCGCGCCGCCACGGGTGAGACACCCTCGCTCGCGGGTCCGCGCACGACGTCATGGCGGCGGACGTGGGCCCTCGACGAGTCTCGGCGCCAGCCCGCCGAGCGCCGCTGGCCCCGCTGACCCCTCTCCCCTCCGTCCCACCCCCGTTCTCTGAACGGGGGTGGGACGGGCGTCGAAATGTCACACGGATCCGGCACCGCCCTGCGGTACGCTGTCGTCCAGAAGCACCGGGGCAGACGAGGGCAATGGCGCTCCCTTCATCGAGGAAGCGCCCCGGCTGTGATCGACAGTCCAGACCCCAACTGATCCCTCGCGAGGTGAGTCTTGCGCCCTGAGCTCGACGCCTGCGGCATCGGCTTCGTCGCGGACGCCCATGGTCGGGCCTCGCGTGCGATCGTCGAGGCCGCGCTCCACGGACTGGCGTGCGTGCGCCACCGGGGGGCGGTGGCCGCCGACGCGAAGACGGCGGACGGGTCCGGTGTGCTCCTGCCCATCCCTCCCGCCATCTTCGGTGAAGACAACGGCGTGGCCATGCTCTTCGTCCGCGGCGACGACCCTCGCGAGGCGGTGGAGGCCGCGGCGGCCGAGGAGCGCCTGCGCGTCGTCGAGTGGCGCGAGCCGCCCACCCACGACCGCGAGCTCGGCGAGCAGGCGCTGGCCTCGCGGCCGCGCATCGTCCAAATGGTGTTCAACGCCGAGCGCGCCGACGAACGCGCCGCCTTTCGCCTCCGTCGACGCATCGACGCGTCGACCGAAGGAACCTACGTCGCGTCGTGCTCGTTCCGCACCATCGCGTACAAGGGCCTGGTGGCGGCCGATGCGCTGCCGCGCTTCTACGACGACCTCGCCGACGAGCGCTTCGCCACCTCGTTCGTGGTGTTCCACCAACGCTTCTCGACAAACACGCTCCCGTCGTGGGAGCGTGCGCAGCCCTTCCGAATGCTGTGCCACAACGGCGAGATCAACGCGGTGGCGGGCAACGTGAACCGCATGCGTGCACGGGCCGTGCTCGGCACGGAGGCGGTGGGCCTCGGGCCCGAGGAGCTGTTCCACCCTGTGATCGACGACGACGACTCCGACTCGGGCAAGCTCGACTCGGTCATCGAGCTGCTCGTGCGCGGCGGCCGCGACATCCGCCACGCGGTGGCGATGGCCGTGCCCGAGGCGTGGGAGGGCGAGCGCGACCTCAACCCCGCGGTGCACGGCTTCTTCCGCTACCACGCCTCACTCATGGAGCCGTGGGACGGTCCCGCCGGTCTGATCGTCACCGACGGGCTCGGCGTGGGCGCCGCGCTCGACCGCAACGGCTTGCGGCCGCTGCGCTACGCCATCTGTTCCGACGGCCTCGTGGCGTGCTGCTCCGAAGCGGGCGCGGTCGACGTGTCGGGGCACGGCCAGGTGACACGTGGTCGCCTCGGCCCCGGCCAGATGCTGTTCGTCGACCCGAGCCGGGGCGTCCTCCTCGACGCGGAGTGCAAGGAGCGGGTCGCGGCTGCGGCCCCGTACGCGCGCTGGGCCGCCGACGGCCTGCGCCCGGTCACGCGCGGTCGCGCGGTGCAGGAGACACCACCGCCCGACGAGCTCGAGCGTCGTCAGGCCGTGTACGGCTACTCCAAGGAGGAGCTGGCCATGGTGCTGAAGGCCATGGCCAACGACGCCAAGGAGCCCACCTTCTCGATGGGCGACGACTCGCCCCTGCCACCGCTCGCGGGCCGGCCGCGACCCGTGCACCACTACCTGCGTCAGCGCTTCGCTCAAGTCACGAACCCGCCGATCGACCATTTGCGCGAGCGCCTGGTGATGAGCCTGCGCACGATGCTCGGGCCGCGTCAGCCGATCCTCACCGAGGGCCCCGAGGCCGCGCGTCTGCTCACGCTGCGATCGTTCTTCGTCTACCCGACGACCGTCGATCACCTCGCCGACCCCGAGCACGCGATCTACGGGACGGCGCGTCTCGACGCCACCTTCGCTGCGTCCAAGGGCCCCGGCGGCCTGCGCGAAGCGGTCGCGTCGTTGTGCGACGAGGCGGAGAAACGCGTGGCCGAGGGGATCGGGATCATCATCGTCGACGACGGCAACATCTCCACGGAGCGGGCGCCGGTCCCCGCGCTCCTCGCGGCGGGCGCGGTCCACCAGCGGCTCATCGCTTCCGGGCTGCGCGGTGACGCCAGCCTGATCGTGCAGGCCGACGACGCCCGCGACGTCCACTACATCGCGTGCCTCCTCGGCTACGGCGCCGACGCGATCTGCCCCCGCCTCGCGCTCGAGACCGTGCTGGCCGAGGCCGAGCGCAACGAGGACTCGGAGCTGCTGGGCACCCAGGCCCAGAACCAGCTGCAGGCAGCCATGGAGGGCGGGGTGCTCAAGGTGATGTCGAAGATGGGCATCTCCACCGTCGACTCGTACCGAGGCGCGCAGATCTTCGAGGTCATCGGCCTCGCGCCCGAGGTGGTCGACACCTGCTTCACCGGCACACCTTCGATCGTGGGCGGCATCGGGTGGGACGCGCTCGGCGACGACGTCCTCGCCCGCCACGCCGACTCCAAGCTCGGCGACGCGGGCTACTACCGGGTGCGCAAGCGGGGCGAGTACCACACCCACAACGACGACGTGGTCAAGGCGCTCAACGAGATGAAGGCGGCCCACCTCCTGCAGAAGGCCATCGCCGACGGCAGCGACGAGACGTACGAGCGCTTCGCAGCTCTCGTGCACGACCGGCCCCCGGCCGAGCTGCGTGACCTCATGGAGCTCGTGCCGGCGGGCCCCGCGATCGCGCTCGACGAGGTGGAGCCCGCGCTCGAGATCACCCGCCGCTTCTCGACCGGCGCCATGTCGCACGGGTCGCTCGGTCGCGAGGCGCACGAGACTCTCGCGCAGGCGATGAACCTGATCGGCGGCAAGTCGAACTGCGGTGAAGGCGGCGAGGATCCCTACCGCTACCGCACGCGCGGTCAGAACGTCGACGACAAGAACAGCCGCATCAAGCAGATCGCGTCGGGCCGCTTCGGCGTCACGCCCCAGTACTGCGCGTTCGCGGACGAGCTCAACATCAAGATCGCCCAGGGCTCGAAGCCCGGCGAGGGCGGCCAGATCCCCGGCGCCAAGGTGAGCGACGAGATCGCCCGCCTGCGCCACACGCAGACCGGCGTCGACCTCATCTCCCCGCCACCGCACCACGACATCTACTCGATCGAGGATCTCGCCCAGCTGATCTACGACCTGAAGCAGGTCAACTCGCTGGCCGACGTGTCGGTCAAGCTGGTCGCGGAGGACGGCGTCGGCACGATCGCCGCGGGCGTGGCGAAGGCGCTCGCCGAGGTGGTGCAGATCAGCGGGGCCAACGGCGGCACCGGCGCGTCACCGCTGATGTCGATCAAGCACGCGGGCCTGCCGTGGGAGCTGGGCCTGGCGGACACCCAGGGCGCGCTGGTGGAGAACAGCCTGCGCGCCCGCATCCGGGTTCGCGTCGACGGGGGCTTCATGACCGGGCGCGACGTGCTGATCGCCGCGCTGCTCGGCGCGGACGAGTACTCGTTCGGCACCGCGGCCATGATCGCAGAGGGCTGCATCATGGTCCGCGCCTGCCACAAGGACACCTGCCCCACGGGCATCGCCACCCAGAAGACGCACCTGCGGGCCAAGTTCGGGGGCACCCCCGAGGGCGTGGCCGCCTATTTCCTGTTCATCGCCGAGGAGACGCGCCGCCTGCTGGCGTCGCTCGGCCTGCGATCCCTCGACGAGGCCATCGGGCGCGTCGAGTGCCTCCGCCAGAAGGTCACCGGTGACCCGCGCGCCGATGCGATGGACCTCACGCCGCTCATCACGCCTCCGGGGAATCCCGATGCGCCGCGACGCTTCGTCGCCCCGCTCGAGCTCCAGCGTCCGCGCTCCGCGCTCGGCGACCGGCTGCTCGCTGATGCGTTCCACGCGATCTGGGACGGCGACGACGTCGAGTTGCAGTACCAGATCACCAATGCCGATCGCACGGTCGGCGCCGCCCTCGGCGGTGCCATCGCGCTCGAGTGGGGCGACGCGTCCCCGCGCGGCACGGCCACGGTCCGGTTCGACGGGTCGGCCGGCCAGAGCTTCGGCGCCTTCCTCACCCACGGCATCGAGTTCGAGCTGGACGGCGAGGCCAACGACTACGTCGGGAAGGGCATGGCCGGCGGGCGCCTGGTCATCCGGCCGCCGGCCGACGACAACGGCGCCCCCGTGCTCGCGGGCAACACCTGCCTCTACGGCGCGACCGGTGGCCAGGTGTTCATCGCCGGGTCTGCGGGCGAGCGCTTCGGCGTGCGCAACTCCGGGGCGACCGCCGTGGTCGAGGGCGTGGGTGACCACGCGTGCGAGTACATGACCGGGGGCGTCGTCGTGGTGCTCGGCGACGTCGGCTACAACGTCGGCGCGGGCATGACCGGCGGCATGGCCTTCGTCTGGGACCCCGACGCCCTGCTCACGGCGCGGCTCAACACCGCGCTCGTGCAGGCCGAGCGACCCGACTCCGAGCACCTCGAGGAGCTGCGCTGGCTCGTCGAGCGCCACCACGAGCTCACCGGCTCACCGCGTGCGGCCGAGCTGCTCGCCGACTGGGCGACCGCCGCCGCGCATCTCTGGGTGGTGGCGCCCGTCGACCGCGTGCGGCGCATCGAGGTCCAACAGGCGGGCCGGGTGGCGGCCAGCGCGTAGACCGCGTTGTTGTCGTACGCAGCCGTGCTGAGGACGGTTGCCGACGACAAGAGGGAGGAAAGGAGATCGACCGTGAGTGATCAGGAGCCGCCGGGCTGGACTCCCCCGCAGCAACCACCGCCCACCGAGCCGCCGACGGGCGAATCCCCCGGCTGGCCGCCCCCGCCACCCCCGCCGCAGCAGCCGACCCAGCAATGGGGGCCACCACCCGGGCCGTCGCCGTACCAGCACTACGGCTACCCCGGCTACGCGGGGCCCCGGAAGACCGAGGGCAACGCCATCGCCGCGTTCGTCTTGGCGATCTGCGCGTTCATCGTGTGCCCGCTCATCCCCGCCATCGTCGCGCTCTTCCTCGCGTCCTCCGCCAAGCGCAACATCGACGCCTCGAACGGCGCGCTCGACGGTGCAGGGCTCGTCTCGGCGGCCAAGATCATCGCGTGGATCAACATCGGCTTCGTCGTGCTCGGCATCGTCCTCGCGGTGGTGTTGATCATCGTCGCCGCGGCCACGAGCGACACCTCCAACTCGTTCACGAGCGTGCAGGCGCTCGTCGGCACGTCCGCCTGAGCCTGAACGGGCCTGACCGTCAGGGGCGCGTGCCCACCTCGGCGTGGGCCGTGCCGCGCAACGACCAACGCCGGTCGTCGCGCCAGCCGTCGTCCCAGCGCTGCAACACGATCTCGGCGTCGGCCCGCTCGCTGTTCGTGCACGTCGCGGTGGCACCGTCGGGATCGGTGTAGCCCAGCGCCACCGACGCGTCCACGGGCACTGTGACGTCGACCAGCAGGCGTCGACGACCCGACACCACCTTCACGCTCCACTGCGGCAGCGCGACCTTGGCCCGGGCGCGGGCCGCGGCCCTCACCGAGTCGTCGGGCCAGTCCTCGCCGTCGAGGCGCAGCTGCACGAGCGGCACCGGTGGGATGGCCACCGGCCCCCGCTTGCGGGGCGCGCCCGCGACCACCTCGAGCACGTCGCCGCCGCCCAGGTCGGCGTGCAGCCAAGCCCAGCGTTCCGCATTGCCGTGGCCGTAGATGCGGGCAAGCGCGCCGACGGCGTCGTCGAGACCGACCGTCCGCCCCGCAATCGACACCGTGCCCGTGAACCGGGCGGTGGGGAACGGCACGATCTGTGACGCGGGGAGCACCTCCTTCTCCCACGACCACGACGGGAAGGTGTACAGCGGCGCCGACGTGTCGGCGTAGGCGAGGTCCCACGTGAGATTGCCCGCGGCGCCGCGCAACACCGCGCCGTCGACGTGCGCCCCGGCCGCCGAGAACCACGCGTCGCCGCCGGGATCGGGGGGAGCGGGCCCGAACCGCTCGCCTCGAGGGGGCCCGTCGAACGGGAACACGGCGCACCAACCGTGGGCGTAGGGCGCGCCCTCGTCGGGCGCCACCATTTCGTGGTGCAACCAATAGCCGTCGGTCGTGCGTGGGTCGGTGAACGTGGCGTACCAGACCTCGAGGCGGTGGGGCTGGCCCCGCCAACGCGGCGGTCCGAGGTCGCTCGCTTTCGTCGTCATCACCGACAGTTGAGCACGCGTAGGCTGGCCGCATGGCTGTCACCGCGGGTACACCGATTCAGCTGATCGACGAGGTCTACGGCCGCCTACCCGATCGGGTCACGACCGCCCGTGAACGGATGAAGCGGCCGCTGGCGTTGACCGAGAAGATCCTCTTCAACCACCTCGCCGATCCCGAGGGGCAGGGCGTCACCCGGGGCCGCGACTACAGCGAGCTCTACCCCGACCGGGTGGCAATGCAGGACGCCACCGCCCAGATGGCGCTGCTGCAGTTCATGACCGCGGGTCTCCCGCAGGTCGCGGTGCCGACCACGGTCCACTGCGACCACCTCATCCAGGCCCACGACGGCGCCGCGGTCGACCTGCTCGCCGCGGAGCAGGCCAACCAGGAGGTGTATGACTTCCTGCGCACGGTCTCGGAGCGCTACGGGATCGGCTTCTGGAAGCCGGGGTCGGGCATCATCCACCAGGTCGTGCTCGAGCAGTACGCGTTCCCCGGCGGCATGATGATCGGCACCGACAGCCACACGCCGAACGCCGGCGGCCTGGGCATGGTGGCCATCGGAGTGGGCGGCGCCGACGCGGTCGACGTGATGACCGGCGGCACCTTCGGCGTGCGCTGGCCCAAGCTCGTCGGCGTCCACCTCAAGGGTGCGCTCAGCGGCTGGACCGCGGCGAAGGACATCATCCTCAAGGTGGCCGAGATCCTCACGGTGAAGGGCGGCACCGGCGCGATCGTCGAGTACTTCGGGCCGGGCGCGTCCTCGATCAGCGCCACCGGCAAGGCCACGATATGCAACATGGGCGCGGAGATCGGTGCGACGACGTCCCTCTTCACCTACGACGACCATGCCGCGATCTACCTGAAGGCCACCGGCCGCGAAGAGATGGCCGACCGCGCCGAAGCGGTGCGCGAGCACCTGGCCCCCGACCCCGAGGTCGCCGATGACCCCGAGGCCGTGTTCGACCAGGTGATCGAGATCGACCTGTCCACGCTCGAGCCGCAGCTCAACGGGCCCCACACCCCCGACCTGGCCCATCCGGTGTCGCGCATGGCGAGCGACGCCAAGGCCGCAGGCTGGCCGCTGAAGATCAGCTCGTGCCTCATCGGATCGTGCACCAACTCGTCCTACGAGGACATCACGCGCACCGCGCACATCGCCCGTCAGGCTGCGGCCGCGGGGCTCCGCGTGCGAACCCAGCTGATGGTGACGCCGGGCTCCGAGCGGGTGCGCGCCACCATCGCGCGCGACGGCCTGCTCGCCGACCTCGAGGCGATCGGAGCGACCGTGCTCGCCAACGCGTGTGGCCCGTGCATCGGCCAGTGGCGACGCGACGACGTGGTCGACGGCCAGATCAACGTGATCGTGAACTCCTACAACCGCAACTTCCCCAAGCGCAACGACGGCAACGCGTCCACCCTCGCCTTCGTGACGTCGCCCGAGCTGGTGATGGCGTACGCGCTCGCCGGCACGCTCGACTTCAACCCCCTGGCCGACGACATCGACGGTGTGCGCCTCGAATCACCCCTCGGCGAGGAGCTGCCGTCCGCCGGGTTCGAGAGCGGTGAGGCCGGCTTCGTCGCCCCGCCTGCGGAGGGCTCGGCCGTGGAGGTGTCGGTGCGCCCCGACAGCGACCGGCTGCAACTGCTCACGCCCTTCGAAGCATGGGACGGGAACGACCTCGAGGACCTGCCGGTCCTGGTGAAGGCCAAGGGCAAGTGCACCACCGACCACATCTCGCCCGCAGGGCCGTGGCTGCGCTACCGCGGGCATCTCGAGAACATCAGCCGCAACCTGTTCTCCGGAGCGGTCGACGCGTTCACCGGCGAAGCGGGCCAGGGACGCTGCCCCGTGCACAGCGACATCGAGCCGTTCCCCGACATCGCCAGGCACCTGAAGGACAAGGGCATGGCGTGGGTCGCGGTGGGCGACGAGAACTACGGCGAGGGGTCGTCGCGCGAGCACGCGGCGATGGAGATCCGGTTCATGGGCGGACGCGCCATCCTCGCCCGTTCGTTCGCGCGCATCGCGGAGACGAACCTGAAGAAGCAGGGCGTCCTTCCCCTCTGGTTCGCCGACCCTTCCGCGTACGACGAGGTCCACGAGAACGACCGCATCTCGGTGCTCGGGCTCTCGGGCCTGGCACCCGACACGCCCGTACGCGCGCGCATCCACCACGCGGACGACACCACGACCGAGATCGAGTGCACCCACACGCTCTCGCAGGAGCACGTCGAGTGGTTCAAGGCCGGTAGCGCGCTCAACATCATCCGGCGGCAGCAGGAGCAGTCCCGCTGACGTCCGCCGTCTACAGCGTGCAGTCTGACTTTTGCGGCGCATGAGGCGACTGCGACGCTAGGGAAGTCGTAGTGACCCGTTGACCGTGAACTCGTCGGTAGACCCCGCCAGGTCGCCTCTGCGCGTCCCCTGCCACCGAAGCAAACCCTTTGCGCTGCGATAATCGCCAAGGCCGCCTTGAACCTCGAGGTTCCATGTCGCGGTGAACAGCCCGTTGGCATCCCAGATCTCGGTTCCTCGCATGTAGCCGTACAACGCCCCACCGGCTGAAGGGCTCCAGCCTGAACGTCCCCATGCGGGTCCTCCCCGGGTGCGAGTGAAGGGCGCGAGCAAGGTTGTCAAGGACGACCAGGCGCGGCGAACCCGGTACCGCCGACAGCTACTGCCCCAACGGCGTCACGAAGATGTCCACCGTGTTGTTGCCATCGCCCTCCACGAGGTCGGTGGCGAACGACTCGAAGGCAACCGCCCTGCCGTCGGCCGTGATCGCCGGCTCACGACTGAACGAGTCGGGGTCGCCGCCAGCCGTGTCGACGCTGGCGCGGGTGGTGGCGGCGCCCACGAGGTCGCGCACGAAGATGTCCGTGGTGCGGTTCCCGTCGTTGGCCACGAGGTCCGACGAGTCGGAGGCGAACGCAACGCGGCCGCCGTCGCCGGAGATCGAGGGGTCGAAGCCGCCTTTGTCGGCGTCGCCGCCACCCGCGTCCACGCTGACGCGGATGGTCGTGCCCGCGACGAGGTCGCGCACGAAGACGTCGACACAAGAGACGGGGCCCTGCTCCGAGAAGCATACGTTGTTGTCGTGCGCGACGAGGTCAGACGCCAGCGAGGCGAAGGCGATCCGTCGGCCATCGGCGCTGATGTCGGGTGAGTCGCTGAAGTTGTTCGGGTCGCCCCCAGCCGTGTCGACGCTCGCCCGCACCGTCGTGCCCGCCACCAGGTCCCGTACGAAGATGTCGGCCTTGCCGTTGGCGTCGCCCGCGACGAGGTCCGACGCGTAGGACACGAAGGCCACGTAGCGCCCATCGGCGCTGATCGACGGGTCGAAGCTCGAGTTGTCGGCGTCGCCGCCTGCGGTGTCGACGCTCACCCGGGTGGTCGTACCCGCCACCAGGTTCCGCACGAAGACATCGGGGAAGCCGTTGGTGTCGCCTTGGACCAGGTCGGAAGCGAGCGATGCAAAGGCCACGACGCGACCGTCGGCGCTGATGTCGGGATTGGTGCTGTGGTCGTTGGTGTTGCCTCCGCCGCTGTCCACCGAGGCGCGGGTGGTGACACCCATGCGAATGTTGCGGACGAAGATGTCGTCCTTGCCGTTGGTGTCGCCGTCGACCAGGTCGGAGGCATTGGAGAGAAAGGCGACCTTGGTACCGTCGGAACTGATCGAGGCGTCGGAGCTGTCGAAGTTCGGGTCGCCCCCGGTCTTGTCGAGGCTGACCCGGATCGTCCTGTTCTTCTTGAGGTCGCGCCGATAGACGTCGTGCAGCCCATTACTGTCGCCGTTGACCAAGTCGGAAGCCAGCGAGGCGAAAGCCACGAAGCGCCCGTCCGCGCTGACCGAGGGCCCCACGCTGGAGGAGTTCGGGTCGCCCCCGTTGGTGTCGACGCTCACCCGCACCGTGCAGCCAACCAGCAGCACGGCCATCCCGACACCTGCCGCCATCCTCTGCACCCGCATGGCGTACCTCCGGAGCGCTGGTCGCAGCGTATCGCTCCGGCGCCCTACGTCGCCCGACGATGTGAGCACGGGCTTCTTCTTTAGAAGAAGGCGCTCGGGAAGCTAGCTGATTGAGCGCTCCCGAAGCAGGCAAGATGTGTGGATGCACAATCGCGACCGCGCCGTCGAGAAGGCGCCGACACGCGTGTTT